>CADBQT010000267.1 GCA_902796875.1 uncultured Eubacteriales bacterium | reverse complement strand
GGCGCCTTTGATCGAGGAAGCGATGTGTTCAGAATGGCTGAGCCTGACGATGTCGTTTTCACCGGTCAGTACCAGGGTGCGCGCGCGTATTCTGCCAAGCTCTTCTTCCGTTATGTAATGAGTGAAGCCGTGAATCGGTTTGGAAGTGAAACACCCCGTAAAAATGAAATCCCCCGCGGGGGTATCCTTGCCTGATGGCGGATAAAGGAGTAAAATGGATGAGTAGACAGATGTAAACTTAGTAAAGAGGGGAATTATGATCGAGAAGTACAAAAAACACAGCGCCTTACTTGGATTGTGTTTTACCATTTTCGCGGGCCTGTTCGCCTTCGTGACGACCTGGATCGTCTTCAGCGATCAGGATCTGTTCATGCGGGTAGAGGCGAATCTATGGGATCTCGGTGTGGACACTCTGGGCGCATTCATCAGCGCGGCCCTGTACTACGGGTGTATGCGGCAGAAAGGCGACGGGACGAGCATTTTCAGAGCTTTGACCGTTCTCGTCAGCGCCGGATTCCTGTCCAACTCGCTCATGTATCTGATGCAGGGCATGCCGGAAATGAGCGCGTACATGTTCCTGTTCGTCCTGGCCAGCAAGCTGATCGATCTGGTGATGATCTATCTGTTCTATCGCTACATAAGAGCATCCATGGAGCTGGAGGGAAAGCTTGCCCGCTGGGCGGACAAAGGGATCCCCGTCCTGCTGGTGCTGCAGATCCTGGTCCTGCTGTCCAATATCGTCCATCCCGTCACCTTCTTCATCGACGACAAAGGCTTCTATCAGGCTACGGGGATCTCGTCGATCGAGGACATCTATCTTATCGTGGCGTCCGTGATCACAGTCATACTGATCGTCAGGAGCGGCAGCCCCCGCAATCAGAAGGTGGCAGCCCTGACCTTCATCTTCCTGCCTCTGATCAATTATCTCACCACGTGGGGAGAATTCGGCAATGCCTCCCAGTATGGGATGGTCCTCATGTCCCTGATCATTATGTACTGCCTCATTTTCAACTACAACAGCAACAAGCTGGCATCCACACAGACCGAACTCAACATGGCTACGGAGATCCAGGCGGGCATGCTCCCCTCGATCTTCCCCGCGTTCCCCAACCGGGAGGAATTCGATATCTATGCCAGTATGGACCCGGCAAAGGAAGTGGGCGGCGACTTCTACGACTTCTTCATGATCGACGATGATCATCTGGGCGTCGTCATTGCGGACGTCAGCGGCAAAGGCGTGCCGGCGGCCCTCTTCATGATGATCTCAAAGACCGTCGTGCAGAACTTTGCCAAGCTGGGCATCAGCGCGGATGAGGTGCTGACCAGGTCCAACGAAGCCCTTTGCACCGACAACAAGACGGAGATGTTCGTCACCACGTGGATCGGCATCCTGGAGATCTCCACCGGCAGGATGACCTGCGCCAGCGCGGGACACGAGTATCCGGTCATATGCCATGACGGGAAGTTCGAACTGTTCAAGGATAAGCACGGTTTCGTCCTCGGCGGCATGGAGGGCGCCAGGTACAGGGAATATGAGCTCCAATTCGAGAAGGACGATATGATCTTCGTATACACCGACGGCGTGCCTGAGGCCACGAACCAGAACAATGAGCTGTTCGGCACGGACAGGATGGTCGATGCTCTCAATACCATGGAAGAGTCGGACCCCAAGACGGTGCTTGAAGTCGTCCGCAGTTCGGTGGATCGGTTCGTCGGCGGCGCTGAGCAGTTCGATGATCTGACCATGGTCTGTCTGAAGTACAGGGGTATCAGCAACAGTGATGAAGAATGATCAGAATCGAAACAAAAGGTCCGTATGTTCATTCGCGGGTTTGGCGGTGTTCTCGCGGATCGGCGGGTTTCTCGCGGGCCGAAGCGCCTATGCATCGGATTCGCATATTTATTGGCGCTTCGGTTGTGAATCTCAGGATTCCGGATTTTTCTTACTCAAAAAGTGAGGATCCGGTTTTTTTATTTTTCTCAACTCAACGGATATTGGGGCCCGAGGCGGCCTCTGCCTTTGCAAAGGCATTCCGGGGCCCGGAAAATTGTAACTTGAGTCCGACTCCTACGGCATACTCACGTAATTGAGCCATCCGGGCGTCCTCCGCTTCGCATATCATCGCATCTGCATGCATCCGGGAGGAGATCCCACGGATTTTATTGTAAAAACGAATCTGAAATTTCCCGATCCTCACTTTTTGAGTGTTGGATTTCTGGAATGGGCGATCCTACAAACCCCGCCCAGGCCAACGTTGTAAGATCCGAGATTTCAAAAAATCGCCACTCAAAAAACCACAATTTCAGAAATAAATTCAGATTTTACAAGGGGAGAAAGGGGCTAAGGATGCCCCTGCCTTTGCAAAGGCATCCCGGGGCCCGACAGACCGCAACCTGGTCGCGAAATCGGCGGAATAACCGCAAGATCGTAAGCCAAAAGGAAGCGACAGGCCCGGTTATCCACGCATGCCCATACATTTCGGGCTCTCCGGGCCCGGATCTGTTGTAAAATAAAAAAAGAATTTTAAAACTGTGGTTTTTTGAGTAAGGAATTTCGGGATCGGCCGACTTTACAAGAAAAGGCCCGACCACCAACGCTCCGGTACTTGTGGTATAATCATGAGCAATACGAAGAATCGCTATCGGCTGCCGGGATGGGCAGCCCAGGTGAAATAAAAGGAGGAAGTTTTGCAGTACAGAGAATTTAAGGACAAGAAGCTGTCTCTTTTGGGGTTTGGCGCGATGCGGCTTCCGGTCATCGACGGGGATGACGCGAAGATCGACGTGGAGCAGACCATGCGCATGGTGGAATATGCCATGGAGCACGGCATCAACTACTACGACACCGCGTGGGGATACCACGGGGAGCATTCAGAAGAGGTCATGGGCGAGGCTTTGCGCAGATATCCGAGAGAGGATTATTACCTGGCCGACAAGTTTCCGGGCTACGACCTGGCGAACATGCCGAAAGTAAAGGAAATCTTCGAGACACAGCTCGAGCGCACCGGACTGGAGTTC
>CADBQT010000266.1 GCA_902796875.1 uncultured Eubacteriales bacterium | reverse complement strand
CCGGAGGACAAAGTAAAACGGTGGTATCTTGAGAATAAAATAAAGTTTTCTTATATCCACCACGAACATCGCACACCACAAAAAAGAAACCCCGGAATTGGGGTTTCTCTCATCCAAGGCTTTGCCCGGTCTATTTCTCATCTCTGAGGATCTTCTTCATGGTCAGGATGTTCATGCCGTCCACGTACTCGTAGTCCACCTCATCCATCATCTGCCGGGTCATGAAGATGCCCAGGCCGCCGATGTCCCGCTCGCTGGCGGACAGCGTGGTATCCGGATCCTCCCGCTCCAGCGGATCGAAGGGGCGGCCGGTGTCCCTCATGGTGATGGTGATGGCGCTCTTGTCGGCAGCGGTGTCCACGTTGATGGTGGCGTAGCCCTTCCTGTTTTCATAGGCGTAGTTGGCGATGTTGACGTAGATCTCCTCGACGGCGACCTCCACCTCCATCTGCTTCTTCGGCGGGCAGAGAGCCTCCTCCAGGTGGGCGTTCACAAAGCTCATCACCTTCTGCAGGTTCTTGTTGGTGGCCTCCACCCGAAGCTCATTGCGCAGGAACAGCAGGGAATCCACCTTGTCCAGAAGCTCGAGAAGATGGGTCTTCCAAAGCTCGATCTCCTGGCGGCCTTCCTCCGTCTCCAGGCCCTGGCGCCGGATGGACCGGCGGATCAGCCGGGTATATCCCACGATCCTGGCCTTGTCGGCGACCTCGCGGATCCGGTCTTCATCCTTCGTTCCCAGATACTCTGCGAGACAGTCGTGCCAGAACCGGCGGGCTACCTCGTAGTCGAAGCCCATGAATTCGGTCGTCTTGGCGGGATCGGACTCGCCGAATCCCACGAAGGCGTTGAACATGGAGGCCAGCTCAAAAATGGGATGGCCGGTGGCCAGGGTGTCCATGTCGATGAGGAGCACCTCGTCCCCGGAGAGCTGGATGTTCTTCGTATGGTAGTCCCCGTGGACCATATGGTCATCCTCGGGAACGTTTTCGATGAGGGCCTTAAGTTTCCTGCCGGCTTCCTCCGGCAGATACTCCTGTACGAACTCCGCCCAATCGATGGCGATCTTCCTCATGTCGGGGAGCTTGCCTTTGGGCACGACGGTACTGTGGATCCGCTTCAGCAGGTCCACATACTCCTTGACGCACCACTGGATCTTCTCCGGCTCACTGGAGAGGATCTTGGAGAACGACCGGGCGTTCAGAAGCTCGAACACGGACCCGTAGCATTCGCCGACCCGGACCACATCGTAGGATATGGCCGTGGGCACGCCGAGAACCAGAGCCAGTCTGGCCACTTCCCGTTCGTGATGAATATCGTCCAGCGCATCGGCGTCGTTGTAGACCTTGACCACGTTGTCTCCGTCGATCCGGTAGACGGTGCCGTTGGCTCCCTGACCGATCACTTCGCAGCCATCGATGGAAACGGACCGATAGGCCTTTTCCACGTCCATCAGCTCGGTAAAACCGGTCATCTCCAGTATTTCAAACACTTCGGAGCTCACTCCGATCAGATGGAGACCACCTCTGCTTTTTCTCAGCCGGAGCAGGATCCTCAGACCGGCGCTGGAAATATATTCCAGTTCACTCATGTCAACGATCAGATCACAGCCCGGTTCCGAATCCAGAATCTCACCGATTTTTTCTTCTACTTCTGCTGCATTTCCTGAGTCGATACGGCCGGAGAGAAAGATCGTAAGCGTCTGATCCTGGACTTTTCCTCTTACTTCTTCCATGATTCTATCCTATTCGATTATTCTCTGCGTTAACGGATGAGGCGTCTCCGTCATTTGATCGTCAGGATCTCGCTGAATCCGGTCACCTCGAAGATCTCCATGACCACGTCGTTGACGCCGGTCACTTCCATCTCGCCCTGTTTGCTCATGGTCTTCTGAGCGGACAGCAGGACACGAAGTCCGGCGGAGGATATGTACTCCAGGTCGGAAAGATCCATCACCAGCTTCTCTACGCCGTCGATGGAAGCCTTCAGTTCCTCATCAAGCTGCGGGGAGGTAACCGTATCCAGCCGGCCACTTACCTTGATCGTCAGGGCGTTACCCTCCTGCTTCTTTTCCATGTTCATGTTGTTTTCTCCTTTCTTTTATTGATGTCCGACCTCAATTGGTCTTTATCAAGCAATCCTATCTTATCCGCCTGCAGGATCAGGTCCATCTGAAGGGTGGCCTGATTCCCCGCGGATGCAAATATACCGAAGATGACTTCGAAGATCATGGCGTCGACCAGCATCACGTCCGGGACGCCGAGCAGTTCGAAGATCATGATGTATGCCAAAAGGTTAGCTCCCGGCACAGGCGGCGTCGCCACGAACATGATGACCGACATCAGTCCGGCGGTGATCAGCCACCCTACCGATACTTCTACACTGAACTGGCCCGCGCCGAATATGGTCAGGACCAGGGTGCCGATCACGTTGATCGGCATGTACAGGATGATCCCGTGGGGCAGGCTCACTTCGGCGAAGTGTCTCTCGATCCCCAGCTGGCGGACGGTGCTGTCCTCCATCTCGCCGTATCCTCTGTCCAGTCCGCCGCTTCTCATGGCTGTCTCGAAGGAGGGCCAGAGCTTTTGCAGCAGTATGCGGGGAGAAACCTTCTTTCTCACCGAGACCAGGATCAGGATGAAGGCCATGATCACCAGGGCGATGCACAGCGACATCCCGAAGACCTTCCAGAGCTCCACCATGAACCATGCCTTTTTGTTCAGGATCTGATAGCAGACCAGCCCGGCGGTGATGTATGGCACGCACCGCCCGATCCAGTCGGTCATCAGAAGGCCCAGTTCGTTGATCTGCCGGGCCAGGCGGACAAGTCCCGACCCGTGAGATCCGATCATGACCATGCCGTTGCCCAGCACGAAAGCCATGAGCAGGATCTGGGGCGTATTGGCTTCGATGATGGGGGACAATGGATCTTCCGGCACCAGATGGAATATTCCGTCCAGATACTGGGACGCGCCCATCCCAAAAGCCTGTCCTGTGACCAGGGGGCCGCTCAGGTAGACCCTCGAAGCGATTATGGTCGCCACCGCCATCAGGGAACTGAAGACGAAATATCTGGCAACCACCTTCCGGCTGCTCCCCCCTTCTTCCTCTATGCTCCCGGTGTTTAGGACCGTGGTCATGACCATGAAGAAGATCACCGGACCCGACAGGACCGAGAGGATCCTGATCCACAGGTTGTACAGCGGGTCCAAAGCCACATCGATCAGCGCAGTCTGTCCCTCGTCTGTGATCGTGAAGTGGATCAGAAATCCCAGCAGCGCTCCGATGGCGATGCCGATCAGAAGCTTCAGCGCCGGGTTCATCTTTCGCCCCGGCAGATTCAGTTTCAGGACATTCTTGCCTTTGCTGAATCCATACTGGGGGTACAGTCCCACCGAAGTCAGCAGACTGCCGCTCCAGTCCTCCATGCTGACCTCCCGCTTGCTCAGCGGGTTGAACTGATCCCCTTCGTGGGCCAGTTCGATGAAAGGCCGGCCGAACTTTTTGCCCATGGTCAGGACGACCTGGGTATCCTCTCCGAACCGGTTTCTCATCCGCAGGAGGGATTCCTCGTAGGAAAGCCGGATCCTGAGGCGATTCCTCAGGGTCATGCCCAGTTCTTCGAGGAAGACTTCTATGTCATGGGAAAGGGTATCGATATCCTCTCCGGTCAGTCTGTAGGTGTTGATGACTGGTACCATCCACAGTGCTCCATGCGACCCTTGTTTCTGCGTTAGCTTACCTCTCTATTTTAGCACGCTCGCGCAGGAAAAAACAGGGAAAATGCGAGAAAAACCCATGTTCGCTCCTTCCGGAGATCTTCGGGTTTCCCGCTGATCGTTCTGCCCGGACCGGCCAATTACTGTCTTTTTCCCTTTCTATCGTTGCCTTTGTCCGTCACTCCAGACCGAATACTGTTCTATTCTTCTCGATCTGATGCTCGGGTCAGTAAACATTTCGGATTTACTGCTTATATGGTCTGGTTCAGAAATCGCAGTCAGTAAACTTCCGTCGAGGAAACGATCTCTCCCCTTTATTACTGACAACCAAGTGCTCCGCCTTCCGATTCGACAGTAAAATCGTCTGATTTCAGATATTCCGTCCCGTCCGGGAATCGCTGAGGCGGGATAACCGGCCGGATTACTGACCGAGCTTCTGCAAAGGCAACGAAACGACAGTAAACCCCTACCTTTGAGCATAGGGGCCGCGGCGGACCTTGAGTGCAAAGGCGGAAACGGACGCGCAGCAAAAGAAAAGAGCCGCCAGTGGTGGCGGCTCTTGGGCCGGGTCACTATTTTACGGTCACCTTGCAGGTGCTCCACGCTCCGTTGATGGTCTGGACGTAGATCACGCAGGTGCCCTTGGCCTTGGCGGTGATCTTGCCGCCTTTGGTGACCGTGGCTATGCTCGTATTGTTACTGATGTAACGGAAGGTCGGTTCGTGGTTGGTCCCCAGCTTCTTGCCGGCTTTGACCTTGGTCACGCTGCCCTTGAGCACGAAGGTCTTGCCCTTGGTCAGGGTAACAGCCTTCTTCTTCAGGGTGATGCTCTTCGGGTTGGTGAATTTGCCCTGGTATCCGCCGGTGAAGCAGTGTCCCGTCAGGCTGGTGGCCATGTTCTGGTACTTGCCGTTCACCTTTTTCTGGGCGACGACCTTGTACTTGTAAGCGGTGTGCTT
>CADBQT010000265.1 GCA_902796875.1 uncultured Eubacteriales bacterium | reverse complement strand
AGGGATCTGTTCGTGCTCAGCAAAGGCCATGGCGGACTGGGCTACTACGTGGCCCTGTACGAAGCGGGAGTTATAACCGAGGATCAGCTCAACACCTTCGAAGATAACGGCGGTCTCTTCCCGGGACAGCCCTCCAAGTGTGTGGAGAACACCATCGTCTACTCCGGCGGAAGCCTGGGCCTGGGTCTGTGTTACGCCATCGGACGGGCCATGTGCCATGATGGACAGGTCTACACCCTTCTTGGGGACGGAGAACTGAACGAAGGAACCAACTGGGAATCCGCCATCTACGCCGGATTCCACAAGATCAAAAATCTTACGGCCATCGTCGATTACAATCAGATGCAGTCCGACGGCCCCTCCGATCAGATCCTGGAGGTCAACATCGCGGGGATGTTCTCGGCGGCAGGCTGGGACATCATCGAATGTGACGGTCACGATGCGGGTGATATCTGCCGGGCGCTGGATACGGAGAGAAGAGGCCCGACGGTGGTGATCGCCCATACCGTCAAGGGCAAAGGAATTTCCTTCATGGAAAACAATCCGGCTTGGCATCACAACCATCTGGACGATCAGTTATACGAACAGGCGAAGGAAGAATTGGGGAGATAAAGAATTATGGTACGTTCAGTAGATATCAGAACATGGTCGATACTTGGTATGAGAGGAACCTTCGGGACTTATCTCAATGACCTCTCCAAGGAACACGAAGACATTACGGCCCTGACCGCCGACCTGTGCATCACCTCAGGCCTGGCAAAGTTCTTTGAGAACAATCCGGACCGTTCCTACAACATCGGCATCGCGGAGAATAATATGATCGGCATCGCTGCCGGTATGGCGGACGAGGGGAAGGTTCCCTTTGCCACGACCTTTTCCAACTTTGCCGCCCTCAGATCCTGCGAGCACATTCGGCACTTCATGGGATATATGAAGTGTAACGTCAAGCTGGTGGGCATTGGCGCCGGATTCTCCATGGAGCTTTTCGGAAATACCCACTATGCGCTGGAAGACATGGCTGTCGTCCGGTCCATTCCCGGTGTCGTGCTCCTGTCTCCGGCGGACGGACTGGAACTGACCAAGGCGGTCAAAGCCGCCTATGAGCATGACGGACCGGTGTATATCCGGCTTACCGGCATCATGAACCACCCCATCGTATACCGGGAGGATTACGACTTTACCATCGGTAAGGCGGTCCGGCTCCGGGAGGGAAACGACGTTACTCTGTTCGCCACCGGATCCATGGTCAGCCCCACACTGAAGGCGGCCAAGATCCTGGAGGAAAAGGGGATCAGCGCAGCTGTGGCCGATATCCACACCATACAGCCCATCGATCGGGAGTGCATTCTTGACGGTAAAGACAGCCGGCTTCTGGTCAGCGTGGAGGAGCACCGGACAAACGGAGGTCTGGGATCCGCCATCGCCGACGTTCTGGCGGAAACGGGGGAGAAGATGCCTCCGCTCCTCAAACTGGGGTGCACCGATGAATTCAAGCGGGCCGGCACCTATGCCTATATGTTGGAACAGTACAGACTTACCCCGGAACTGATCGCCGAGGATGTCATGAAAGGCCTGGACCGGTAGCGCGAAGACCGAACAAGGGAAGAAAAGAGGAGAGACATGAGAGAAGTACAGCCCAATGAACAGGATGCGATCCTGAAGTATCTTGCCCCCAACGTAGAGCAGTGTCTGTATCTGTACCTGGACATCTACTGGTACGGTATCGGCAGCGACACCATCCGAGTCTGGTGCGGGGACGAGAAGAACGGAGAGTATTCCTTCATCGTGATGAAATATTTCAACTGTTTCCAGCTGTACAGCAGAAACAATGATTTCGATCCGGAGGAACTGGTGAATCTGGCCGCTGAACAGGATGTGGATCGGGTCTTTGCCCGCAAAGACACCATCGAATACCTTCAGCCCGCCTTTGGGGAAGGGTATATCGCCGAGTTCGGCGAGATCCTGGAACTGAATCGGCACAGAGACTTCGGAGACATGTACTCCCGGATCGAGGACGCGACGCCGGAAGATCTTCCGGAGATCACCGCCCTTCTTCTCATGGACGAGGAGAATGCCCTGTCCTACAGTTACGATGAACTGCTTCAGACCCTTCAGGATCTCTATTCCACAGGGATGGGCAGGTGCTTCGTGGTCCGGGAAGACGGAAAGATCGTAGCCAATGTGGCCATTTCCGCAGAAACCGATATCTTCATGATCGGCGCCTACACCATGGTCCATCCGGATTACCGCAATACCCTGTACGGTATGCTGGTGGATTCCTATCTCAACCGCATCGTCAGGGGAGAGAAGAGGATGTTCGGCTTCGTCATGGATCCCAGACGGATCCGGATGTTCCGGGCTCTGGGAAACAAAGTCGTCGCCGAATACGGAAAGCTGATCAGATCCTGACCCATGATTACATCCAGATGCCAGGCAGAATTACTGAAACTGCT
>CADBQT010000264.1 GCA_902796875.1 uncultured Eubacteriales bacterium | reverse complement strand
GCAGGACGAAGAAGACGGAGCACGAAAGGAGCAGAACATGGGAGAACCGATTTCGTACATCGCGAGAAAATACATTGAAGAAGGAGTGGATTTCGTCGTGGCCCGCGTAGTGGCAACGGAAGGATCCACGCCGAGGAAGCGGGGCGCTGTGATGCTCATGCGGGAAGGCGGCCACACGGTGGGCACCGTGGGGGGAGGTCTTCTGGAAGCGGAGACGGAGAAGCTTTGCCGGGAAATGCTTCGGACCGGTGAGAAGCACAGAGTCCACGAATTCATTCTGGACGAAAAGCAGATGGAGAAGGGGGCCCTGGAGATGGGCTGCGGCGGAGACGCCACCATCCAGCTGGACTATATCAGTGCGGCCGATCCGGGGAACTTCGTGGAGGAGTTCAAGATCCGGAACCGGGCATACATCTTCGGCGCCGGCCACGTGGCCAAGGCCATGGACCCGGTGCTGCGCCACGTGGATTTTGAGACGGTCATCATCGACGACCGGGCGGAGTACGCCAACCGGGAGCGATTCCCTGAAGCGGCAGAGGTCATCGTCTGCGAGGATTTCGATCACTGCTTCGAGGAGATCGATCCGGACGAAGACAGCTATCTGATCATCGTGACCCGGGGGCACAAGGGAGATCTGACCGTGCTTCGCCAGGCTTTGGAAAAGCCCTTCGCCTACCTGGGGATGATCGGAAGCCGGAGAAAGAACGAACTGCTCTTCGACACCCTCAGGGAAGAGGGCGTCGCGGAGGAGGCACTGGCCCACGTCCACGCCCCCATCGGCCTGAAAATCGGATCGGAGACGCCGGAGGAGATCGGCGTCAGCATCGCCGCGGAGATGATTCAGGTAAGGGCTGCCCGGACGCCGGAGGAAGAGAAGGCGGATGCCAAAGCGCTGCTGCACGCATAACGGAGAAAGAATATGAGGATCGGATACACCAAATCCATAGAGCCGGAGAGATTCGCCGCCTGCATTCTGGCGGCGGGGCTTTCTTCACGGATGAATGAGTTCAAACCCCTCCTTCACGTGGACGGACGGACAGCCATCGAGGGGCTGGTCGAGTCGCTCCGGGGAGCGGGGATCGAAGATATCGTGGTGGTGACGGGCCATGAGCGGGAGCGGCTGGCTCCCGTGCTGGACCGGGAACGTCTGATGGAGGCGTTCAACGAGGACTACGGGAAGGGCATGTTTACTTCCATTCAGACGGGACTCGCCCGGGCAGCGGAGGCTTTTCCTGACAGGGACGCCTGCCTTCTCATGCCGGTGGACTGCCCCCTGATCTCCATCGAGACCATGAAGACCCTGATGGCGGAGTACGAGGAGGGAGACAACTTCTACGTGCCCACTTACGAGGGCAAAAAAGGTCATCCCCTGGTGATCCCGAAAAGCCGGGTGGAGGAGATCCTGGCCAGCGACGGGCAGGAAGGACTGAAGACCATCACCGACCGGGAGCCGGAGAAGATGATCCGCATCCCCGTCACCGACGAGGGCTGTGTGCTGGATATGGACACCCCGGAGGGCTATCAGGAGATCCAGGATTTCGTCGCCGCCGGATTCAAACGGGAGAAGTTGCGGGTCCTCACCGGACGGCGCAGGATATTCCTGGTCCGGCACGGGGAGACGAAGCAGCATGATGAGCCCATGTTCATCGGCCAGTACGACGTGGAGCTGAGCGAGGAAGGGATCCTCCAGGCCGAAAAGCTCGGTGAGGAGATCGCCGGGGAGATCGCCGGAGACGTGGCCGCATCGGCGGGCTGGGTGGAGGGCATCTCCATCGGGCGGGAGCCCCTGCCTCCTCTGGAGGATATCTACTGCAGCGACCTTCGCCGGGCGGAGGACACGGCGGAGAGGATCGCCCGGGTCATCACGGAAAAGTATGGCCGGGAGGGGATCCGCCCCCGTATCGTGCCCAAGGCTGGTCTTCGGGAGATCGCCCTGGGGGAATGGGACGGACAGCCGGTCTCGGCGATCCGGGAGAAGTTTCCCGAGGAGTACGCCCGGAGAGGAGAGGATCTCTTCGTTTTCAAGACGGGTAACCACAGCGAGAATTTCTACGACATGCAGTATCGGGTCATGAAGACCCTTCGTGAGATCTTAAGCTCCGACTACGGGAAGAATGTGATCATCGTCGCCCACAGCGGGGTGATCCGGGCCATCGAAAACAACCTGAACGGGCTTCG
>CADBQT010000263.1 GCA_902796875.1 uncultured Eubacteriales bacterium | reverse complement strand
TCCTTAAAGACCGTTCCCGACGAGGAAGTCTTCAAGACCATGACGTCCTCCGGGACGACGGGCCAGGCGGTTTCCCGGATCTACTGCGATCGGACCACCGCCAGCAACCAGCAGAAGACCATGGTGAAGATCGTATCCGAGTTCACCGGCTCCAGCCGCATGCCCATGCTGATCATCGACTGTCCGTCGGTGGTGAAGAACCGGGCCCAGTTCAGCGCCAGAGGAGCAGGGATCCTCGGCTTTTCCATCTTCGGGGCAAAGAAATGCTATGCCCTTAACGACGACATGGAATTGGACGTGGAGGCGGTCCGTGAATTTCTGGAGACCCACAAGGGCAAGAAGATCCTTCTCTTCGGGTTCACCTTCATGATCTGGCAGCACTTCTACCGTGAACTGGTCCGTCTGAAGGAAGAGGGGATCACCTTCGATCTGTCCAATGGGATCTTGATCCACGGCGGCGGTTGGAAAAAGCTGATCAACGAGGCTGTATCCCAGGAAGAATTCAAAGAAAGACTCACCGAAGTGTGCGGACTGTCCGATGTCCACGATTACTACGGAATGGTGGAACAGACCGGCTGTATCTACATGCAGTGTGAACACGGACATCTTCACGCTTCCGTGTATTCGGATATCATCATCCGGGATCCGAAGGACTTCAGCGTGGCTCCCCATGGCCAGGCAGGGATCATCCAGGTGGTCTCCACCATCCCGGAATCCTATCCCGGCCATTCCCTTCTCACGGAGGATGAGGGCGTGATCCTGGGAGAGGACGACTGCCCCTGCGGACGTCCCGGCAAATACTTCAAGATCAACGGCAGACTGAAAAATGCGGAGATAAGGGGGTGCAGCGATACCTATGCAGCCAAGTTTAAATAAAGACAAACTGACGGGCGTGACCTATCTTGTGGGAGATGAGGAGACTCTCGTCTCCATGCCCGGCGTCCGTCCAAAACAGCGTTTTGACGAAGAGACCGTTGCCTTTCTCGATCGTCTGGCAAAGAACCTTCTCGCCGACCGTCGCTCCCGGGAGTACCCGGATGTGGTGACGCTGGCCTTCTGGATGAGAAAGGCCAGCCTGACGGAGATCGGCAGGCAGCTTTATGAAGCGCCGGGGGCCGCGTATGTGGGCCGGGGGATGGCTTTTCATATCGCCCCCTCCAACGTTCCGGCAAACTACATGTACTCCCTGTTGACCGGACTTCTCACAGGCAACGCCAACGTGGTGAAGATCCCGTCAAAGGATTTCCCTCAGGTGGACATCATCAACGACTCGGTCGCCGCGGCGCTGGAGGCCATGCCCCAGATGAAGCCCTACGTGGTTCTCGTCCGTTACGGTCATGAGCAGGAGATCAACGACGCCCTGTCGGAGTACGCCGATGCCCGGGTGATCTGGGGCGGCGACGGGACCATTTTCGAGGTACAGAAGTCCAAGCTTCCCGCCAGAGCCGTTGAGGTTGCCTTTGCGGACAGATATTCTCTGGCCCTCATCGATGCCGACGCCTATCTGGCGAAGGAGGATAAGGCGGCTGTGGCCAATGACTTCTTCAACGACACTTATCTGACAGATCAGAATGCCTGCACATCTCCCCGGGTGGTTGCCTGGACGGGAGAGAAGATCGACGAGGCCAAGAGAGAATTCTGGACCAATCTCCATCAGCTGCTGGAGACCAAGTATGAGTTGCAGCCGGTACAGGCGGTGAACAAGCTGACCAGCGGATACCTTCTGGCAGCGGAACACGCCGACGTCCGGAAGGAAGATATGGAGGACAATCTCATCGTCCGTATGGCGGTGAACCATCTGTCCGACGACCTGATGGAGCTTCGGGACAGCTGCGGCTACTTCTTCGAATACACTTTCTCTTCTCTGGAGGAGCTGCAGGAGATCTGCGACAATACCCACTGCCAGACCGTGTCCTATCTGGGAAGCCCGGAAGAGTTTGCGGGTATTGCCCGGATGGGCGTCAAAGGCGTGGACCGGATCGTCCCCATGGGTACGACCATGGACTTCGAGTTCCTCTGGGACGGTTACGATCTGGCGGAAATGCTGACCCGTGTGGTCAGGGTGAAATAAACAGGAGGCACAGGATATGATCAATTTCACAGTTGGACCGGTACAGTCCAGCGAAGCAGTAAGAGCCATCGGCGGAGAACATACCCCTTATTTCCGGACACCGGAGTTTTCCGAGATGATGCTGGAAAACGAAGCCCTGATGAAGGAAATGGCCGGCGCGCCTGAGGAGGCGAGAGTGGTCTTTATCACCGGATCCGGGACGGCGTCCATGGAGGCGGCGGTGATCAACAGCCTGTCTTCAGAGGATAAGGTCCTTGTGGTCAACGGCGGGGGATTCGGAGAGCGGTTCTCTCAGCTGTGCACCATGCATGGCGTTCCCCATGAAGATATCCACCTGGACCCGGGAAAGGGCGTGACGGAGGAGATGCTCCGGGAGTACGATGGCAAAGGCTTTACCGCATTCCTGGTCAACATCCACGAAACGTCCACCGGCGTTCTCTATGACATCGGCCTGATCAGCGATTTCTGTAAGAGAAACGACCTGCTCCTCATCGTCGACGCCATCAGTTCATTCCTGGCGGATCCCATCGATATGACTGCCTACGGCATCGATGTGATGATCACCGGATCCCAGAAGGCTCTGGCGGTACCTCCCGGAGTATCCATTCTGGTCCTGGGAGAACGGGCTCTGGAACGGATCGAACGGATCGACAGCGGATGCATGTATCTGGACCTTCAGGAGGCTCTGATCAACGGCGTTCGGGGACAGACTCCCTATACGCCGGCGGTGACCACCCTGATCCAGATCCATCAGCGGCTTCTGGAGATCAAAGGCAACGGAGGCCGGGACGCGGAAGTGGCCAGAATCTCATCTCTGGCACAGGATTTCCGGGACCGGATAAGCGATTATCCCGTCCAGCTGTTTGCAGAACGCCCGTCCAATGCGGTGACTTCCCTGCGGACGGAGGCGGGTAACGCCAAAGAGATCTTTACGGTCCTGAAGGACGAGTACGAGATCTGGATCTGCCCCAACGGAGGAGAGATCGGAGATTACGTCTTCCGGGTGGGCCACATCGGCGCACTGACCGAGGAGGATAACACGGCGCTGATCAACGCCTTTGCAGATATGAGAAAGCGCGGAATCATCGGATAGGCGTCGAAGGAAAGGAAGGACATACGGATGGAAAAAAAGCATGATACGGCTGCGTTAAGCGACCGGTTTCTCGATGGCAGAAGACGGATCATCGATCTGACATACAAGATGGGCCACGTGGGATCCCACACGGGGCCATCACTCTCCTGTGTCGATGTCCTGACGGTCCTGTTTTCGGAC
>CADBQT010000262.1 GCA_902796875.1 uncultured Eubacteriales bacterium | reverse complement strand
GTTGCTTTCGTTGTCCATATTTTTGCCGGATCAGTCCTTTCGGATCAGTCTTGCGGAATATCCGATGAAATCGTATCCCATCTTTTTGTGAAGGGAAATGGTCTTCTCGTTGTCCGTGATCAGGAACGCCAGTCCTCGCTTGCCTTCCTCACGCACCCGGTTCCAGGTGCTGGCGGTGATGCGGCGTCCCAGGCCCCGTCCCCTCATCTCCGGATCGGTGACCAGGCCGCCTACCACGGCGATCTTGTCCGTCTCCGCATTGGTGGCGTTGGTGGCGATGATCCTGCCGTCCTCGTCCCGGATGTAGAACAGCCGTCCGAATCCGTCCTCCAGACGTCTCTCCAGGCTTTCACACAGGTCATCGTAGGTGTAGACATCGCTGAAAATGTCCGCCTTGAGCACCAGGCGGGCGATCTCCGGGATGTCTTCCTTGGTGGCGACGATGATCTCCTCGGCGGCTCCTCCGGTCATCTCCTTGTTGGCGGTGATGATGTGGTTGAGCTCCAGCATGTAGTCTTCCTCGGGGAAGTGACATCTCAGCTGATCGATGATGTCCTCGGAGCTGCTGATCACCTTGGGGTTGATCTCGCCAACCAGCTCAAGCACGGCGTCCTCATCGCAGTATCCTTTTCTGCTGAAGATATGGAGGCAGTCGTAGTACTGATAGTAGACGCAGGCGATCTCCCCGTCCTCTTCGGAGATCCAAAGGCCCAGGCCTTCGTCCTCGATCCCGCACTCGATGATATCCATGTACATGTAGAAGCACTTGACGTACTCATCGCCAATATACTCCAGTACCCGCTGGGTGTCTGCCGGTGTGCATTTTCTGAACATAATCATTCTCCTTCCCTCTGTTTGATCGGTTCCAATGGTTTCAATCCTTCCTTCTCGATATGATCTCGGATCAGTTTGATGAATTCGTCTTCTCCCCGGGATTCCAGGTAGTGGGTATATGCCCGGTAAATATCTTCGTCGAAATAGATGGCCAGGCCCTGGGCGTTGAATTCCCTCGCCTTCTGATCGTAGTCCTCCAGGACTCTTCCCAGCTCATCCATGTCTTGCGCTTCGTCCAGACTCAGGATCTTCTCTTTCAAAGGCAGGTATTCCTCGGCCAGCCGGATCCTGGCGTCCGTCCTGAGCATGACCCTGAATCCGGCGTTGGACCGGATGGCCGCCTTCCTGCCCTCCTTATCCAAGAGCCAGGACTCGTCGAAGCGGATCTGTTCTTCCGATTCACCCAGATCGTGACCGATCACGTCCATGACCTCTTCAAGACTGTTGTCCAGATCGATGATCATGTGGAGTCGGTCAGCCCGGGGAATGGTGAAGAGGGAATCCACATCGGTCCCCTTGTACACCCGGATGGCGTAGGTCCGCCAGTCGGAGACCACGGAAAAGTCGTGTCCGTAGATCTCCACCGTGTCCATCTCGTCGAACAGCTCATGAGGAAGGGTGTATCTCCTGTGCCGTCCGAAATTCTTGGTCAGGACGATATAATCTCCGCCTGTATCGGGGGCATTCAGCTTACGCTGGAACAATTTATCATAGAAAGCACTGCCCCCATTAAAGGCCTTGATGACTTTGCTTCCGGTGCCCACCACGTGGCCCCAGGAGCCTTTGACGCCCAAGGCGGGACGGTCTTCCCGCTTGGTGGAATCCACAAAGGCCGTCTTCTCGATCCAGTTGTTCCATTTCTTTTTCCACTTGCCGCTCACCGGCTGCTCCAGGATGAGGATCCTGAGGAACAGATTGTCGCATTCACTGGTCCTGAGGTTGATCTTGGCCGTATTGGTATCGCAGTACAGAATGGTATACTCGAAGTGGCCGTCCGTGTTGGCCATGTGCTTCAGCGCCCGGCCCTCGGGAGCCTCTCTCTCAAAGGCTTCCAGGAATTTTTTCGCATTTTCTCCGGTCATCATCACTTCCGGCGGATTGTAGCCCGGGGGAAGCTGATGCCGGGACACGCCATACATCAGGGTCCGTCTGGTCACGGAGTACTGGATCCCTTCTTTTCTGCACAGTTCATCCACCTCCACCAGGAGCTGGAATTCACGCTGGTTTCTGCCGTCTTCCGGCTCCGGCTGGGCCTTCTCGTCGT
>CADBQT010000261.1 GCA_902796875.1 uncultured Eubacteriales bacterium | reverse complement strand
GCCGTAGCCCGGTCCGCCTTCAGCCGTTTCATCATGTCCCGGAGGATCTCCGCCCCGGCCTGAGGATGGCCGTAGAAGTGACCGATCCCCATCTCATCTTCCGTATAGGTGGACGGCTTGCCCACATCGTGGAAGAGGGCGGTCCATTTCATGTATTCCCGGTTCTCCGGAGTGGTCTTCACCGTTTCCAGCGCCCGAATGCCGTGCTCCAGCACATCGTATCTGTGATAGGGGTTGTTCTGGGCAAAGCCCTCCATGAGGAGTAGCTCAGGCAGGACAACGCCCAGTACTTCGGTGTATTCCCGCAGGATCCGTCCGGCATTCTGGCCGGTGAGGAGTTTTTTCAGTTCCACGTAGATCCGCTCCGCCGAGATCCCGTCGAGAAGCTCCCGCCAATCCCGGACGGCCCGGTCCGTTTCCGGATCCAGGTCGAAGCCCAGAACGGAAGCAAAGCGCAGGGCCCGAAGGATCCGGAGGCCATCCTCCCGAAAGCGGGCCTGGGGGTCCCCCACCGCCCGGATCAACTTTTTCTTAAGATCTTCTCTGCCGCCGAAGGGATCCACCACATCGCCCCTCCGGTCCATGGCGATGGCATTGATGGTAAAGTCCCTTCTGGCCAGATCTTCCTCCAGGGAGGAGACGAACCGGACCTGATCCGGATGGCGGCCGTCACTGTAGTTCCCGTCCTTTCGCCAGGTGGTGATCTCCACGGGGATCCGCGGGGCTTCCTCATCGGAGCCTTCCAGAGAGCCTTTTTCGGGGACGGGCAGGAGCACCGTCACCGTGCCGTGGGCAAGACCGGTCCCGATGACCGCAAGGGGAGAGAAGATATTGCAGACTTCCTCCGGCAGGGCGTCGGTGGTCACGTCAAGATCCGTTTTGTCCGGCAGGCTTTCCTCCGGCCCGGCATCGCCTGGGGACATGAGGATGTCCCGGACGCTTCCCCCCACCAGATGGGCGGAAAATCCCGCCTCTTCGAGACGCCGGAGCACAGGGTCTGCCAGGGCGACCGCTTGGGGTATGGAATTGTTCCGGCTGTCCGTCATCTGCGTTCTCCTTTTTCGTTCCGTTCCTTATCTCTATTGTAACAAGGGAATCGGGTATTGCAATGGATTTTCCGTCATATCATGATGTTCCGATGGAGTGGGAAATGTGGTACAATGGGATGGCCGGAAAGGGGAGAGCGAAATGAACAATCTCTACTATAACAACAAAAGACTGAAGAAGATCCGGAGCAAACGGACGGGCAGGACCCTGAAGATCTGGGGATGGATATTGTCCTCCCTGGGCGGGATCACCGTCCTCTCATGTCTCCTGGATCTCATGACCGGAGGAGGCCTGGATGGACTTGCCAGCGGGCTGCTGTTTCTGGTCCCCGGGATCATTCTGCTGACTATGGCCCACCGGCGGGTAGCCCGGTGGGATCAGTATGAGGCCCTTATCGACAACCAGGGAAACACATCCATTCCCATGCTGGCGGAGCGGATGCACCTGCCTGCGA
Organism: uncultured Eubacteriales bacterium; assembly: GCA_902796875.1. Lineage (GTDB taxonomy): Bacteria > Bacillota > Clostridia > Peptostreptococcales > Anaerovoracaceae > Lentihominibacter. Next base: position 5,040 of record CADBQT010000261.1, on the reverse strand, counting down.
AGACGGTCTATTCCGATCTTCAGGCCATGATCCTGAACGATTTTTTCATCGGCCCCAACAACAACATCGAGGCCTATATCGACGGAGAGCGGGACATGCTGGTCATGTGCATGGGCGGCCGGCCCATGAAGCCCCTCCCCGATGTGAAGCCGGCTCAGCCGGAAAAGGATCCCTGGCGGGAGGAAGCCGCCCAGACCGGATCCACCGACGGAAACTGGCAGGATACGGAGGACATTCCCGATGCGGAGTGGAAGGATGAACCCATCGAGGTGAAGATGACGGACCTGGAGGTCATCCAGCAGGCCATCGCCAATACCCGTGAGGACGACGTGAGGAACTCCCTGTACGGTCTGGAAGGATCCTTCCGCCGGATCGACGCCAGGGTCCAGGCCAATCCGGAGCTGAAGAAAAAGAGCAGCATCCGCAACCTCTACCGGTACTATCTGCCCCAGGTCATGGAACTGATCCGCCGGTATCAGTCTCCGGACACTTCGGAGGAGTCCCGGGCCCAGCTTCGCAAAGGCCTGCAGCTCAGCGCGGAAGCCCTGAGCCACATCGAAGCGGATCTCATGGAAAAAGATCAGATGGATATCGAAGTGGATATCGAAGTGCTGAAGAATATGTTCGTCCGTGACGGGCTGCTCAGGGGAGAGACCCAGGCTCAGCCCAAAGCTCAGGCCCAGGCAAAACCCCAGCCCCAGGCCCAGGCACAGCCTCAGGCGCAGGCACAACCTCAAGGCCAGCCTGCAGTGCAGGGGAGACGGTGATGCGGCTCAACCGGTACATCGCAGCCGCCGGGATCTGCAGCCGCCGGAAGGCGGATGAACTGATCGAAGCCGGCAACGTGAAAGTCAACGGAGCTGTCTGCCGCCAGATGGGCGTCCAGGTGGATGAGGACGATCGGGTCACGGTAAACGGCAAACTGATCCGGCCCCGGACGAAGAAGACCTACGTGGCGTTGAACAAACCGGCGGGATACATCACCTCTATGGAGGATGATCGGGACCGGGCGACGGTGGCCGAACTGGTGGCCGATATCCCGGAAAGGCTTTTCCCCGTGGGAAGGCTGGACTACAATACCACCGGACTGCTCCTCATGACCGACGACGGGGACCTGGCTCAGCGGATCGCCCATCCAGGCCATGAAGTCTATAAGACCTACGTGGCCACAGTAAGCGGGATCCTTTCCGATGCCCGCCTGGCTCGTCTGCGCAAAGGAGTGGACATCGGCGGATTCATCACATCCCCGGCCAAAGTCCGCATCCTGAAGCAGAACCCCAGATCCACGGTGGTGGAGATCGCCATCCGGGAAGGAAAGAACCGTCAGGTCAGGAAGATGTTTGCCGCCGTAGGCAACAAGGTCCAGACCCTGGAGCGCACGGCCATCGGCCAGATCCGGCTGGGCCGTCTGAAAGAAGGACATTACCGGAAACTGACCCGGGAAGAGATCGAGTATCTCCGGAAACTGTAAGGTCATCCCGGGAAAAGAATAAAGAAAGCAATGAAAAAGGCCGCTGCTTATGTCAGGCGAATCTACTGCAGCGGCCTTTTTCCGTTAAGAGAAAAAAGTCATGTAGGGATTGTTTATTTGCGCTTGGCTTCTTTCGGGGTCACGCACACGCCTTTGGCGCGGGCAACCACGATGGGCTCTTCCAGCTCGTCCGCAGCGGAGGGGCTGATGTCGGGGCGGGCCGCAACGACTTTTCTTGCCTCGAAGACCATCTTCCGGGAAGTGTTGCCGAATTCGGTGATCTCACCGTAGGCTTCGATATAGTCGCCGGCATAGGTGGGGGCCAGGAATTCCACTTCGTCGTAACGAAGGAACAGTCCCTCATCGCCATCCGCCTTGATCAGGAGCTCGGTAGCGACATCGCCGAAGAGGTGGACCATGTGGGCACCGTCTACCAGGCTTCCGCCGTAATGAGCATCTTTGTGGGACATACGTAATCTCAACGTCGATGTGATCTTCTCCATGTTGTTCTCCTTATCCTTTGCATCGGGGTTACGTTTTCTACGGTCATTTATTATTGCAAACGCTGTGCCAATGGTTTATCATTGAAAACAGGATAACGTGAACCACAAACGGTTCATGTGGATGAAAGGGAGACAACGAAATGTGTTCAGTGATGAACAGCAGCTATGGCATCGACCGGGTCATCACGCCCCCCCAGGTTTTTCCCGCGGCGGCGTGGGAGCTGGACAACAGCCGGCAGCTTCGCAGCGGAGAGATCCGCGTCGGTTTGAAACGGATCCATATCGAGGGGACCAGTTTCCGTCAATTGTTTCAGGATACGGGTTACGATGTGGATCATCTGAAAGAAAAGATCTACGACATCGTCATCAAGAGAGGGAAACTCCATAATCCGGTGACGGACACCGGCGGGGTCCTCTGCGGTGTGATCGAGGAGATCCACCCGGACTACGAAAATGTCAACGGATTCAAGGTGGGGGACGAGGTCTTCTGCAACGCCTCCCTGGCCGGGGTACCCATGGCGATCACCACCATCACCTCCGTGGATCCGGTATACCCCCAGATCGAAGCAGAAGGGTACGCCATCCTCCTGCCCGGGGTGCCCATCCTGAAGAAACCCAAGGATCTTCCCGAGGATCTTCTGCTCTTTGCATTCAACGAATCCGGAACCATCTACAACGTGAGCAAGGAGGCGGAGGGAAAGAAAAACTTCGCCGTTATCGGAAACAACATGCTCACCAACCTGCTCTACGGGTTCACCATCCGAAGAGCGGCGGGGCCGGAGGCGAAGATCTACTGCCTTTTGGACCGGAACACGGAGGACATGTTCTACGGGGAGAAGATCGAGGAACTGATGGGGAAGGTGTTCACCAGCGTGGAGCGGATGAACATGCTCCGTCCCGTATCCTGTCTCGAAGCCTTGAAGCCCTACCCGGAGATGGATCTTTCCGTCAACTGCGCGGATATTCCCGGATCGGAAACCATCAACATCATGGCGACCCGTTTCGGCGGGACGGTCATCTTCGCAAACTTCATCAGCAACTACAACATGGCCCTATATATAACGGAAGCCACTTCCCGGGATCTTAAGATCAAGTGCGCCGACGGGTATCTGACCGAGTACGACGAGTTCGACTTCGAACTGGTCCGGGAGCTGGCTCCCTGGCTCAAGGGATCCCTGATCAGCCGGGAGCTGCGACAGCACCGGAGCCGGCACCAGGCCCACGAGAAGGGGCTCATGGAGATCTACAAATACCAGAACATCTCGGAAGCGGGAGACTTCGTGGTGACCAGCAAGACCATGGCGGCCATCCTGGACGAGGTCCTGTCGGTGGCCAAGTACGACTGCAACGTGCTGATCTGCGGAGACACGGGTGTCGGTAAAGAAAAGATCGCCGGCCTGATCCAGCAGAACAGCACCCGGAAGATGAACCCCTACATCAAAGTCAACTGCGCATCCATTTCTCCCAACCTGATGGAATCCGAGTTCTTCGGCTATGAACGGGGAGCCTTTACCGGCGCGGACACCAAAGGCAAGAAGGGCCTTTTCGAAGCGGCGGACAACGGCGTCATCTTTTTGGATGAAGTGGGAGAGTTGCCTTTGGATATGCAGGCCAAGCTCCTTCGGGTCATCCAGGACGGCGAATTCATGCGGGTAGGAGGAACGGTGCCCATCAAGACCAACGTGCGGATCATCTCCGCCACCAACCGAAGACTGGAGGAAATGGTGGAGAACAAGACCTTCCGCCGGGATCTTTACTACCGGCTCAACGTGTTCCCCATCAACATTCCGGCTTTGAGCCAGCGGAGGGAGGACATCCCGCCTCTCATCACCAGCTTCGTGGAGAAGTACAACGACAAGTTCGGGATGGATAAGTACATGGATGACGATGCGGTGGAGTATCTGAAGAATCACGACTGGCCGGGAAATATCCGGGAACTGGAGAACGTGGTCCAGCGGCTGATGATCGCCAGCCGAAACGACAACATCACCGTGATGGATGCTCTCTCCGAATTGGAAGAAAAGATGGTGGACCGGATCCGGGGGAACGCCCCCAGGGAAAAGATCGACGACGGCAGCGCAAGTCTGACCCTTATGGTGGAAGCCTTCGAGAAGGAAATGATCCAGTACGCCTGGGACAAATACGGCTCCACCCGGAGGGCAGCCAAGGCCATCGGGATCAGCCAGACCCAGTTCGTCCGGAAGAAAAACAAGTACGGGATCGACGGATGATACTTACCCGGTTCAGTCCGAAAGGGGCGTGAACCGAAATGCGTTCACTTGAGGGAGGAAAAACTCACCGAAAGGCGTGCCTTCCGAGGGGACATATTTGAGACAAAGGACAGAACCATTGAAAAATACAGGTTTTTCAGGGTTCTGTTTTCTTGTTTTCGGGAACGGAAAAGAATGGCACGCCCTTTGCTTTGTTATGAAAGTAACGAAAACAACCTAACGTTTGAAGGAGGAAAACCCATGAAAAAAGGAAACCCGTTTGGAACCCACAGAGTTATCTCCCCCAAAGGCATTCTGCCCCAGCCCGCCGATGTGATCGACAACACGATGGAGATCTATGACAACGAAGTTCTCATCGACGTCATCACCCTGAACATCGACTCCGCCTCTTTCACGGAGATCGTAAAGCGCGTCTGCGACGGCAAGAAGCCGGTGGACATCGAAGGCGACGAGGCCGAGATGGATAAGGTCAAGGCCAAGATGAAGGAAATCGTGGCCAACGCCGGTAAGCACAAGAACCCCTGGACCGGATCCGGCGGAATGCTCATCGGTACCGTCAAGGAGATCGGACCCGAGTGGAAGGGCGACCTGAAGGTGGGCGATAAGATCGCGACTCTGGTATCCCTGTCCCTGACCCCGCTGGTCATCGAAGAGATCCACGAAATGAGACCGGGAATCGACCAGGTCGACATTACCGGACAGGCCATCCTGTTCCAGAGCGGCATCTATGCCAAGCTGCCCGATGACATGCCCGAAGGTTTGGCACTGTCCGCACTGGACGTTGCCGGAGCACCGGCTCAGGCGGCCAAACTGACCCGTCCCGGAAACACCGTTC
>CADBQT010000260.1 GCA_902796875.1 uncultured Eubacteriales bacterium | reverse complement strand
TCCAGGAAAGGAGAGAACCTGCAGAATGAAAGCAGCTTACGAGCAGAAACAGGTTGTCATCGACGAGATCAAAGAAAAATTTGAAAAGGCTCAGGGCGCAGTCGTTATCGACTACATGGGCATCACGGTCGAAGAGGCCGACGCCATGAGAAGAAAGCTCAGAGAAGCCAACGTCGATTACACCGTGTACAAGAACACGCTGGCGAAGAGAGCGATCCAGGGAACGGATTTCGAGCCCCTGGCAGAGGTGCTGGAAGGACCCAGCGCGTTCGCCTTCAGCTATGAGGACGCGACGGCTCCCGCGAGAGTCCTGAACGACGCCATCAAGGAATTCAAGAAGATGGAGTTCAAGGGCGGATTCGTCGAAGGAGAATACTACGACAAGGACGCCATCGTCCAGGTCGCATCCATCCCCTCCAGAGATGTCCTTATTTCCAAGTTCATGGGAAGCATCCAGTCGCCTATCGCGAACTTTGCAAGAGTCGTTTCCCAGATCGCGGAAAACAAAGAAGAAGCGTAAAGAAAACAGGATACTGTCCATCATAGGAAAAGGAGAAAGAAATGAACAAAGATCAGATCATTGAAGCAATCAAAGAGATGTCCGTACTGGAACTGAACGAACTGGTTAAGGCTTGTGAAGAGGAATTCGGCGTAAGCGCAGCGGCTGGCGTTGCTGTGGTTGCGGCTGACGGCGGCGCGGCCGGCGGCGGCGAAGAGCAGTCCGAGTTCACCGTTGTGCTGAAGGAAGTCGGCTCTGAGAAGATCAAGGTCATCAAGGCGGTCAGAGAGATCACCGGCCTGGGCCTGAAGGAAGCCAAGGAAGTCGTCGATGGAGCTCCCTCCAACGTCAAGGAAGGCGTGGAGAAGGCCGAAGCCGAGGCCATCAAGGGCCAGCTGGAAGAGGTCGGCGCTGTTGTCGAGCTGAAATAGTTCCTGCGAACTCAAAAAACCGGGGAGTTGCAGCCTTTGGGCGGCAACTCCCGTTTTGATTTTTTCGGGGCATTTATGTTTTGGAGTTTTGGATCAATTATGCGTTGACAACTTGACAGACCAATGTTATCATATTAAATTGCCCTGCAAATGTAATCTATTGCGATTTTAAGGAGTGATCAATATGCCCAATCCCATTAAATTAGGACGAAAAGAGCGGATGACCTTTTCCAAAATCAACGAAGTTGCGGAGATGCCGAATCTCATTCAGATCCAGACAGATTCGTACAAATGGTTTGTGGAGGAAGGTCTTCGTGAAGTTTTTGAAGATGTTTCTCCGATCAAGGGATATACGGAAAATCTCGTCCTTGAATTCATCGACTACTCTCTTTCGGATCCTCCGAAATACGAGCAGGAAGAGTGCAAGGAGAGAGACGTCACCTATGCGGCTCCTTTGAAGGTGCAGGTACGGCTGGTCAATCAGGAGACCGGTGAGGTCAAGACGCAGGAAGTGTTTATGGGCGACTTCCCGCTGATGACCGAAAAAGGTACCTTTATATATAACGGAGCGGAGCGTGTTGTGGTTACGCAGCTCGTCCGTTCTCCCGGACCTTACTACGACAAAGAGATCGACAAGTACGGCAAGAACCTCTTCTCGACCCAGGTCATCCCCAACCGGGGCGCATGGCTGGAGTATGAGACGGACTCCAATGAAGTGCTGTCCGTCAGAGTGGACCGGACGAGAAAGCAGCCGGCCACCATCCTTCTTCGGGCGGTGGGCCTGAGCAGCAATCAGGAGATCATCGACGTGTTCGGCGAGGATCCCCGTCTGATGAAGACTCTGGAAAAGGATACGACCACCAACTACGAGGAAGGCATCAAGGAGATCTACAAGAAGATGAGACCCGGCGAGCCTCCCACGCTGGAGGGCGCCCAGAACCTCTTCAACTCCACCTTCTTCGATCCCAAGCGCTACGACCTGGCCAGAGTGGGAAGATATAAATACAACAAGAAGCTGGGCCTGTTCAACCGGCTGGTTGGCAATGCCGTCGCCGAGGCGGTCATCGACCCCAACACCGGCGAAGTCCTGGCTGAAGCGGATACTGTAGTGGACAAGGAGCTTGCCCGGCAGATCGAAGATGCCGGCGTGCTCAGCGTTCTGGTACATTCCCCCTACGACGAGAGCGATACGACCAAAGTCATCGGTAACCAGTTCGTAGACATCCACAAATACATCGAGTTCGATATCTCCGACCTGAAGATCGCCGACAAGGTCTACTACCCGGTGCTGATGGAGATCATCAACGAATACGGCAGCGAAGGCGAAGCGGCTCTGAAGGACGCCCTGCGCCTGCGCAAGTTCGACCTGTCGCCGAAGCACATCCTGGTGGCCGACGTGATCGCATCCGTCAGTTACCTGCTGAACCTGAACTACGGCGTGGGCAACATCGACGATATCGACCATCTGGGCAACCGTCGTCTCCGTACGGTAGGCGAACTGCTCCAGAACCAGATCCGGATCGGCCTGTCCCGTATGGAGCGGACCATCCGGGAGCGGATGACCACCCAGGACAGCGCAGAGATCACGCCTCAGGGCCTGATGAACATCCGTCCGGTCACCGCATCCATCAAGGAATTCTTCGGAAGTTCCCAGCTCTCCCAGTTCATGGACCAGACCAACCCGCTGGCCGAGCTGACCCATAAGAGAAGACTGTCCGCCCTTGGCCCGGGAGGCCTTTCCAGAGAGCGTGCAGGATTTGAAGTCCGTGACGTCCACCACAGCCACTACGGCCGGATGTGCCCCATCGAGACGCCTGAAGGTCCCAACATCGGACTGATCGGTTCTCTGACCACCTACGGCGTCATCAACCAGTACGGATTCATCGAGACCCCGTACCGTGTAGTGGATAAGGAAACGGGCAAGGTCCTGGAAGAGATCCACTATCTGACGGCGGACGATGAAGAGGATAAGATCGTGGCCCAGGCCAACGAGCCTTTGGATTCCGAAGGTCACTTCGTGAACCTGAAGGTGGCGGCCAGAGGATCCGGCGGAGACATCGATCTGGTTCCCCGGGAGACCGTGGACTACATGGACGTTTCCCCCAAGCAGGTCGTCTCCGTGGCTACGGCGATGATCCCCTTCCTGGAAAACGACGACGCGAACCGGGCCCTGATGGGATCCAACATGCAGCGTCAGGCGGTGCCCCTCATGGTGACCGAATCTCCCATGATCGGAACGGGTATCGAATACAAGGCAGCCAGAGACTCCGGCGTCGTTCAGCTGGCCAAGCACAGCGGAACGGTCTCCTATGTCGCGGCGGATGAGATCCGCATCACCAGAGACGACGGGGAAGGCGTGGACCGGTATGCGCTGCTGAAGTTCAAGCGGTCCAACCAGGGCACCTGCATCAACCAGAGACCCATCGTCGTCGGCGGCGAGCACGTGGACGAGGGTGAGGTCATCGCGGACGGCCCCTCTACGGCCAACGGCGAAGTAGCCCTGGGCAAGAACCTTCTCGTCGGCTTCATGACCTGGGAAGGCTACAACTACGAGGATGCCATCATCCTGAACGAGAAGCTGATCATGGACGATGTCCTCACATCGATCCATATCGAGAAATACGAGTCGGAAGCCAGAGACACCAAGCTTGGCCCCGAAGAGATCACCCGGGACATCCCCAACGTAAGCGAGGAATCCCTGAAGGATCTGGATGAGGAAGGTATCGTCCGCATCGGTGCGGAGGTCAACTCTTCCGATATTCTGGTGGGCAAAGTCACCCCCAAGGGTGAGTCGGAGCCGACGCCGGAAGAGCGGCTTCTCCGGGCCATCTTCGGTGAAAAGGCGAGAGAGGTCAGAGACACCTCCCTCAAGGTCCCCCACGGGGAGACGGGTATCGTCGTGGATGTCCGTACCTTCACCAGAGAGAACGGAGACGAGCTTCCTCCCGGTGTGAACAAGCTGGTCCGCGTATACATCGCCACCAAGAGAAAGATCTCCGTAGGTGATAAGATGGCCGGACGTCACGGGAACAAGGGCGTTATCTCCCGGATCCTTCCGGAAGCGGATATGCCTTTCCTGGAGAACGGTGTGCCCCTTCAGGTCATGCTGAACCCCCTGGGCGTTCCCTCACGAATGAACGTCGGGCAGGTGCTGGAAGTCCACCTTGGTCTTGCGGCGAAGAACAAAGACTGGGCCATCGCCACCCCGGTATTTGACGGGGCCAATGAGAAAGATATCATCAAACTCCTGAAGGAGACCGGATTCGACGAGAGCGGCAAGCTCCGTCTGAGAGACGGCCGGACGGGAGAATACTTCGACAATCCGGTCACGGTGGGCTACATGTACATGCTGAAGCTCCACCATCTGGTCGACGACAAGATCCACGCCAGAAGCACCGGGCCGTACTCCCTGGTCACCCAGCAGCCTTTGGGCGGAAAAGCCCAGTTCGGCGGACAGCGTTTCGGCGAAATGGAAGTCTGGGCCCTGGAAGCCTACGGCGCAGCCTACACCCTGCAGGAGATCCTGACCATCAAGTCCGATGACGTGATCGGCAGAGTCAAGACCTTCGAAGCCATCGTCAAGGGTGAGAACATTCCGGAACCGGGTATCCCCGAGTCCTTCAAGGTCCTGATCAAGGAGATGCAGAGTCTGTGTCTGGATGTGAAGGCCCTCTCTGAGGACAACGAGGAGATCGAGATCCGGGAGGACGATGAACTGGCGGATATCGCTAACATCGAGGGGGTCGTGGAAATGAGCGACGAAGAACCTCCCGAGGAGCCGGAAGAGGAGATCGACGAGGAAGAAGACTTCCACGAGGAACTGGACGACATCGAGCCGGATGAGGCGGAGCTGGAATCCGTCGACGAAGAGGAGCCGGATCTTGAAGATCTGGACAGCCTCTCCGAGATCGATGAAGAGATCGAAGCTGACGAAGAATAGAAAGGGGTACTGAGAATGCGTGAAGATACGAACGTTGAACTGAACAATTTTGATTCCCTGAAAATCGAGCTGGCATCGCCGGAAAAGATTCGCAGCTGGTCTCATGGCGAGGTAACCAAACCGGAAACCATCAACTACAGGACGCTGAAGCCCGAGAGGGACGGTCTTTACTGTGAACGGATCTTCGGACCCACCAAGGACTGGGAGTGTCACTGCGGTAAATACAAGAGGATCCGCTACAAGGGCATCGTCTGCGACAAGTGCGGAGTCGAAGTCACCAAGGCCAAAGTCAGGCGTGAGCGGATGGGTCACATCGAGCTGACCACTCCCGTGTCTCACATCTGGTACTTCAAAGGCATCCCGTCCCGGATGGGACTGGTGCTGGATCTGTCCCCCAGAACTCTGGAGAAGATCCTGTACTTTGCCAACTTCATCGTTACGGACCCCGGCGATTCCGGATTCTCCTATATGGAGATCCTCACCGAGGACCAGTATCGTGAAGCCATGGATGACCCGGCCATCAAGTTCAAGGCGGGCATCGGAGCATCCGCCATCAAGGAGCTGCTGGAGAGAGTGGACCTTGAGGAGCTGAGTGCAGAGCTGAAGGAACAGCTGGAAAAAGCGACGGGCCAGAAGAAGGTCCGGATCGTGCGCCGGCTGGAAGTCATCGAAGCCCTCCGGATCTCCGGCAACCGGCCGGAGTGGATGGTGCTGGACGTCATCCCCGTCATTCCGCCGGATCTGCGTCCCATGGTCCAGCTGGACGGCGGACGTTTTGCCACATCCGACCTGAACGATCTGTATCGTCGGGTCATCAACAGAAATAATCGTCTGAAGAGACTGCTTGAGCTCAACGCTCCGGACATCATCGTCCGGAACGAGAAGCGGATGCTCCAGGAGGCGGTGGACGCGCTGATCGACAACGGCCGGAGAGGCCGCGCGGTCACCGGACCGGGATCCCGGCCTTTGAAATCCCTTTCGGATATGCTCAAGGGCAAGCAGGGAAGATTCCGTCAGAACCTGCTGGGTAAACGGGTAGACTACTCGGGACGTTCCGTTATCGTCGTCGGCCCGGAACTGAAGTTCTATCAGTGCGGTCTGCCCAAGGAGATGGCGCTGGAGCTGTTCAAGCCTTTCATCATGAAGCTTCTGGTGGAGAACGAGACGGCTCCCAACATCAAGAGCGCCAAGAGAATGGTCGAGAAGGTCGATCCGGCGGTATGGGAAGTCCTGGAAGGCGTGATTAAAGAACATCCGGTCATGCTCAACCGTGCTCCGACCCTGCACCGTCTGGGTATCCAGGCATTCGAGCCCGTTCTGGTCGAGGGTAAGGCGATCAAGCTCCATCCCCTGGCCTGTACGGCGTTCAACGCGGACTTCGACGGAGACCAGATGGCTGTCCACGTGCCCCTCAGCGTAGAGGCGCAGGCGGAGGCCAGATTCCTCATGCTGTCCGTCAACAACATCCTGGCCCCCAAGGACGGATCCCCCATCACCACGCCGACTCAGGACATGATCCTGGGCAGCTACTACCTGACCCACCCCGGCCAGGAAGAAGGGGAGAGAAACACTCCGGCGGAACTGGGAGACGGCAGGACCTTTACCGATCTGGAAGAGATGCTCATGGCCTACGAGACGGGTAAGGTAGGGATCCACGCCAGAGTCAAGGTGAGAATGTTCGCCGATGAAGACGACACTCGCGGCAAACTGGTGGAATCCACCGTCGGCCGGTTCATCTTCAACCAGCAGATCCCCCAGGATCTGGGCTATGTCGAGGACAGAGAAGCGGATCCCTATTCCCTGGAGATCGACTTCCTCTGCGACAAGAAGGCCCTGGGCGACATCATCGACCGGTGCTACCGGATCCACGGAAATACGGACACCGTCCTGATGCTGGACTACATCAAGGATATGGGTTACCACTATTCCACCAAGGCGGCGATCACCATCAGCATCTCCGACATGGAGATCCCGGAAGCCAAGGAGCGGATCATCGCCGAGGCGGAAGAGGTCGTCGACAAATACGACAAGGCATACAGAAGCGGTCTTATCTCCGACCGTGAGAGATACGATCAGGTACTGAAGATCTGGAAGAAGACCACCGATGACGTGGCGGACGCCCTGATGGAGAACCTGGGCTCCCTGAACAACATGTTCATCATGGCCAACTCCGGTGCTCGAGGCAACAAGAGCCAGATCAGCCAGATCGGCGGTATGCGAGGCAACATGGCCAACGCTACCGGTAAGACCATCGAGATCCCCATCAAGGCCAACTTCCGTGAAGGCCTGTCTGTACTGGAATACTTCCTTTCCTCCAACGGAGCCAGAAAGGGACTGGCGGATACCGCTCTGCGTACTGCGGACTCCGGTTATCTGACCCGTCGTCTGGTGGACGTATCCCACAACGTGATCGTCAGAGAGGACGACTGCGGAACGGAAGAGGGTATCGAAGTCAGCGAATTCAATGCGGAAAACGATGAGGTCATCGAAAAGCTGAGAGACCGTATCATCGGCCGGACCGCTCTCAACGACATCCTCCATCCGGAGACGGGCGAGGTGATCGTGGAGCAGGATGAAGAGATCAGCGAAGCCGCGGCGGATATGATCCAGGCCGCAGGCATCAAGAGCGTCGCCATCCGTTCGGTCATGACCTGCCAGAGTCAGTCGGGCGTCTGCTCCAAGTGCTACGGCCGTAACCTGGCCACCGGCGAGAGCGTCAACATCGGCGAGGCGGTCGGCATCCAGGCGGCTCAGTCCATCGGCGAGCCGGGTACTCAGCTCACCATGCGGACCTTCCATACCGGCGGTGTTGCCGGATCCGACATCACCCAGGGTCTGCCCAGAGTCGAAGAGCTCTTCGAGGCGAGAAAGCCCAAGGGTCTTGCCCAGATCTGTGAAGCCGACGGAACCGTGGTGTCCATCGAATCCACCACGGACAACAAGACGGAGATCGTGGTCCGCGGCGAAGAAGAAACCGTATACGAGCTCCCCTATGGCGCAAGGATCAGCGTCAAAGAGGGAGAATACGTCACCGCAGGTTCCAACATCACCAGCGGCCCGCTGGATCCCAAGGACATCCTGAGACTGAACGGCGTCGACGGCGTCTACCAGTATCTCCTCAAGGAAGTCCAGAGGGTGTACAAGAACCAGGGTGTAGACATTAACGATAAGCACATCGAGGTCATCGTCGGTCAGATGCTGTCCAAGGTCAAGGTCAACGACCCGGGCGACACCAATCTGCTCCCCGGCGGACAGTACAGCAAGTTCGAGGTCGAGCAGGCCAACGAGCAGGCTATGGCCGAAGGCGGAGAGCCGGCGGATGCGGAGCGCATGCTCCTGGGCATCACCAAGGCCTCCCTGGCCACCAACTCCTTCCTGTCGGCCGCTTCCTTCCAGGAAACGACCCGGGTGCTCACCGATGCGGCGATCAAAGGCAAGACGGACCATCTGGAAGGCCTTAAGGAGAACGTCATCATCGGTAAGCTGATCCCCGCGGGAACGGGAATGAAGAAATACCGGAACATCGGTCTGGACTACGGCGTCAACCTTGAGCTCATCGAGGCGTACAGAGAGATGCTGGCCCAGCAGGCCATCGAGGAAGCGGAAGCCGCAGCGGCGGCGGAAGCGGCGGAGGCTGCCCAGGCTGAAGAGATGGACGGAGTCGTCCCGGAGATGGCTACCGTGGATGATCTGGATGCGGCGACGGAGTTCGCCAGCGAGGATGCCTTTGCATCAGAAGTCGATCTGGACGCAGATGAATCAATGGATTGATCACATTCCTGCCCTGTGGAAATTCGTTGACACAGAGGATTTGGGAGTGATACAATAACAATGTTGCGGGTCTGTAGGGACCCGGGACAAATCTTTAGGAAAGGAGACAAAGGATGCCTACAATTAACCAATTAGTACGTCAGGGCAGAACCAGCAGCGAGAAGAAATCCACTGCGCCGGCGCTGAACCGGGGAATGAACTCTCTGAAGAGAACGGCGACGAACGTCAACTCCCCCCAGAAGCGTGGCGTGTGCACTTCCGTCAAGACGGTCACCCCGAAGAAGCCGAATTCCGCTCTTCGTAAGGTCGCCAGGGTTCGTCTGACCAACGGTATCGAAGTAACGGCGTACATCCCCGGGATCGGTCATAACCTCCAGGAGCACAGCGTCGTTCTGATCCGTGGCGGCAGAGTCAAAGACCTCCCCGGTGTTCGGTACCATATCGTCAGAGGAACGCTTGATACCGCTGGAGTTGCAGACAGAAAGCAGGCCAGATCCAAGTATGGAGCCAAACGGCCGAAGAAGTAGTAATCGGGAAATTGCAGTGCCCTTGTTCAATGCCGCTGCCAGCGAGCAGCAAAGGCGATACAGGGCATCGCGGAGACGATGACGGGAGTAAATCCGTCGAATGGACGGGCTGAAGAAAATTCCGTGTGTCGTCCTCGAGTACCGACTGGTATTTACAAGGAGGGAAGAGTAGTGCCAAGAAAAGGAAACATACCTAAGCGCGAAGTGCTTCCGGATCCCGTTTACGGCAGTGTCGTTGTGGCAAAGCTGATCAACAGCATCATGCTGGACGGGAAAAAGGGAACCGCTCAGAAGATCGTCTACGGCGCCTTTGATCAGGTGAAGGAGACGACGGGAGAGGATCCCCTGGAAGTATTCGAAAAAGCGATGGAAAACATCATGCCTGTTCTCGAGGTCAAGGCGAGACGTGTCGGCGGAGCCAACTATCAGGTTCCTGTGGAAGTCCGCAAGGATCGTCGGCAGACTCTGGGACTCCGGTGGCTGACCAAGTTCACCAGAGACAGAGGCGAGAAGACCATGTCCGAGAGACTGGCGAAAGAAATCATCGATGCATCCAACAACACCGGTGCATCCGTGAAGAGAAAAGAAGACACGCACAAGATGGCAGAAGCCAACAAGGCCTTTGCCCACTACAGATGGTAAGCCCCGGGCTGACCGATACTAAGCAGAAAGGAGGAGAATAATGCCAGGAAGAGCATTTCCGCTGGAAAAGACAAGAAATATCGGAATCATGGCACATATCGATGCCGGCAAGACTACCACAACGGAAAGAATACTGTTCTACACCGGTCGTACCCATAAGATGGGTGAGACCCACGAAGGCGGAGCCGTCATGGACTGGATGAGCCAGGAACAGGAACGCGGTATTACGATCACCTCTGCAGCGACGACGGCCCAGTGGAAGGATACCAGGATCAATATCATCGATACGCCGGGACACGTGGACTTCACCGTAGAGGTCGAGCGTTCCCTGCGCGTTCTTGATGGAGCGGTTACAGTACTCTGTGCCAAGGGCGGTGTAGAGCCTCAGTCAGAGAATGTCTGGCGGCAGGCGGATACATACAATGTGCCTCGTATCGCATTCATTAATAAGATGGACATCATGGGCGCGAACTATTTCGGCGCCGTGCAGCAGATCCGGAACCGCCTCGG
>CADBQT010000259.1 GCA_902796875.1 uncultured Eubacteriales bacterium | reverse complement strand
CCCGGAATGGGCAATACGGAAGAGACCTACCGGTGGGTGGAGCACATCCTCATGGGCTCCCGGGTCCCGGTGGTTGTGGACGCCGATGGGATCAACAGCCTCTGCGCGTTCGGGAAGGTCCCGGAGCGCCGCTCATATATGGACACGGAAGTGACCGACGACGAACAGATCCCCAGGAAGATGGGGAGCCTGCTTCCGGATCTCTGCCGGATGCGGAAGGGCCCGGTGATCCTCACCCCCCATCCCGGGGAGGCGGACCGGATCCTGGATGCTCTGGAGGCGGGAAACATAGGACAGCTGGGCCGGGAAAAGGCCGCCGGCGCCATGGCCTCCAAGACGGGAGCCGTCGTCGTGCTCAAGGGATCTGAGACCCTGATCGCCGACGGAGAGGCAAAGGAGCCGGATCTTTATCGGAATACCACGGGCAATCCGGGCATGGCCACGGGAGGAAGCGGAGATGTGCTCACGGGAGTCATCGCCGCTCTTGCCGCCTACGGGACCGCATCCGCTTCGGCGGAGGGAGCGGGGCTTTTGCCTTTGCACGCTGCACGCCTCGCCGTATGGATCCACGGAATGGCCGGAGATCTGGCGGCGGAAAAACGTGGTGAGATCGGCATGACCTCCATGGATATTGCCGAGAACCTGCCGGAAGCTTTTCGGCAGATCACCGGACGATGAACCCACGGGAGCACCGTGCTCCCTGAATATATTAAAAACATTCAACAGGAGAAATCTATGAACAACAAGGAACTGGAAGCAAAAGCGAGGGAAGCGAGGATCCTGGTGATCCGCGCCCTCAACCAGGCCGGATCTGGCCATCCGGGAGGATCCCTGTCCATCGCGGACATCATGACCTTCCTGTATTTCGAAGAAATGAACATCGATCCCGGGGATCCTGAAATGGCCGGCCGGGACAAGTGCATCCTTTCCAAAGGCCATGCGGCCCCTGCGCAGTACGCCGCTCTGGCCATCCGGGGATACTACCCGGAGGAGGACCTGCTCAGTCTGAGAAAGCTGGGTTCCGACTTCCAGGGGCACCCCAACATGGACTACGTCCCCGGCATCGAAATGTCCACCGGCTCTTTGGGACAGGGTTTCTCCGCGGCCGGCGGCATGGCTCTGGCCAACCGACTGGACAGTGATCCGGGACGGATCTACGTCTTCCTTGGAGACGGAGAGCTTCAGGAAGGCATGGTCTGGGAAGCCGCCATGTCCGCGTCTCACTATAAACTGGACAACCTGGTGGCCATCGTGGACCACAACGGGCTCCAGATCGACGGGAAGAACGAGGACGTCATGACCGTGGCCCCCATCGAGGACAAGTTCGCCGCTTTCGGTTGGCATGTGATCACCATCGACGGCCACGACTTCGATCAGATCCGTAAGGCCTTCGCCGAAGCAAGAGAGGTGGAGGGCAAGCCGGTGGTCATCGTTGCCGAGACCACCAAAGGCAAAGGCGTATCCTTCATGGAAAACCAGGCGGGCTGGCACGGCAAGGCGCCCGATGACGAACAGACCAGGCAGGCCCTGGAGGAACTGAAAGGGGGAGAACAGGCATGACGGAAAAGATCGCGACCCGGCAGGCATACGGAGAGGTCCTGGCCGAACTGGGCAAAGAGTACGATAATCTGGTGGTCATGGACGCCGATCTGTCCGGTTCCACCAAGACCGCGGAATTCGGCAAGGTATTCCCCGAACGGTTCTTCAACATGGGCATCGCCGAGCAGAACCTGTACGGACAGGCGGCGGGACTGGCGCTTTCCGGTAAGATCGTCTGCGCCAGCACCTTTGCCATGTTCGCCACAGGGCGGGCCTTCGAGATCATTCGAAACGCCATAGGATATACGCAGGCCAACGTGAAGATCTGCGCCACCCATGCGGGGATCACCGTAGGCGAGGACGGGGCCACCCACCAGACTTTCGAGGACATGGCCCTCATGCGCACCATTCCCGGAATGACGGTGATCAGCCCCTCGGATGCACCCTCGGCCAAAAAGCTGATCCGCCAGGCGGTGGCCATGGACGGCCCCTGCTACATCCGTCTGGGACGGGCGGCGGTCCCCGTCTTCTACGGGGAGGATGACGACATCCAGCTGGGCAAAGGCAATCTGATCCGGGACGGCAAGGACCTGACCATCATCGCCACCGGCATCATGGTCAGCGCGGCGGCGGAAGCGGCGGAGCGGCTTTCGGAGCAGGGGATCCAGGCCCGGGTCATCGACATCCACACGATAAAGCCCATCGACGAGGAGATCATCCTTAAGGCGGCGGCGGAAACGGGACGGATCGTCACGGCGGAGGAGCATTCCGTCATCGGCGGTCTGGGAGATGCCACGGCCCATGTGCTGGCTACCGGATGCCCCGTGCCCATGGCCATGGTCGGCCAGCAGGACACTTTTGGCGAGTCGGGCAAGCCGGATCAGCTGCTGAAGAAATACGGCATGACGGCCGACGACATCGTGGCCGCTGCAGTGGGCCTGATGAAATAAACCCGGCGGATCCCCTTACGGGATCGGCCATATAGAGGACAGGTATGATCGAATTTACCAACGTAACCAAGAGATATAAGACCAACATCGGACTGGACGATGTTTCCGTGCGGATCGGAGAGGGAGACTTCGTCTTCCTGGTAGGACCCAGCGGAGCCGGCAAGTCCACTTTCGTCAAACTGATGCTCAAGGAGATCGACGCCGACAAGGGGACGATCACCGTTCAGGGCCAGGAGGTGACGAAGATGTCCGCCCGGCAGGTACCGGGACTGAGGAGAAACGTGGGCATCGTCTTTCAGGATTTCCGTCTTCTGCCCAAGAAGACGGTCTATGAGAACGTGGCCTTTGCCATGGAGATCGTCCACAAAAAGAGAAAAGAGATCAAAAAGACCGTGCCTCAGGTGCTGAGCATGATGGGCATCGCCGACGCGGCGAACAAATACCCGGACGAGCTGAGCGCGGGAGAGCAGCAGCGGGTGGCCATCGCCCGGGCGGTGGTCAATAAGCCCCGGATCCTCATCGCCGACGAGCCCACGGGTAACCTGGACCCGGATACGGCATGGGAGATCATGGAGCTTCTGAACACGATCAACCAGACCGGGACCACGATCCTCATGGTGACTCACGCCAAGGACATCGTGGACCGGATGAACAAACGGGTCATCGCCATCGAGAACGGACGGATCGTCCGGGATGAACAGGGCAAGTATGGATATCATCAAGCTCTGGAGGATGCGGAGATGACTTTCGATACGGTAGAAATGGAGACCCGGAGGACCTTTAAGACCCGGTTCCAGCGAGGAGGGGAGAAATAAATGCGAAGCTTCTTTTATACGCTGAAACAGGCATTCCTCCAGTTCGGCCGGAACTTTAACATGGGGCTGGCGTCCATTTTCGCCATCACCGCCATGCTGCTCATTTTGAGTATCTTTTTCATCGCGGCCATCAACGTGAACATGGCGGCGGAATCCATCAAAGGGGAGTACGACTCCATCCAGGTCTACCTGACGGAGGAAGCGACGGAGACGGACGTGGAGATGATCATGGACGATCTGAAAAAGACGGACGGAGTCTCCGACGTAGAGTATCTCTCTAAAGAAGAGGCCATGAAGGACTTCAAAAAACGTTGGGGGGATAACGGGTATCTGCTGGACAGTCTGGCGGATAATCCCCTGCCCAATTCCATCATCATCACCATAGGGGATCTGGAAAAGGCGGACGCCATCGCCCAGAAAGCTTCGAAATACGGTGGCGTGGAGGACATCAAGTACTACAAGGACACGGTGGACAAGCTCCTGAAAGTGACCCGTTTCATCCAGCTTTCCGCCATCGTGGTGATGATCTTCCTGATCATCGTTTCCATCGTGGTGGTATCCAACACCATCAAGCTGACCGTATTCAACCGGGCGGATGAGATCAGCATCATGAAATACGTAGGCGCCACCAACTGGTTCATCCGTGGACCCTTCCTGGTGGAGGGGATCATCATCGGGATCATCTCCGCAGCTATCGCTCTGGGCCTGGCCGCCCTCATGTATGACCGTCTCATCGACGCTCTGGGGGACCAGATGTTCTCCATGCTGTCCATGACCATGGTTCCGGAGAAGTTCCTCATCTACAATCTGGGATGGATCTTCCTGGCCCTGGGGGTCAGCATCGGCGCCAGCGGCAGTATCATCTCCATGAGAAAGTTCCTGAACGCATAGGGGAGGAGGAGCATGAAGAGAGCATTCATCACACTTCTGATCCTCCTGGT
>CADBQT010000258.1 GCA_902796875.1 uncultured Eubacteriales bacterium | reverse complement strand
CCTGGGCGACTCGGACAAGGAGCAGATCAATGTCACCGTCACGGGGATCCTGCTGGAGAAAAACGGGGCCATGAACAGCCCTCAGGGTACAGGGGAGATCTACCTGAGCCCCGATTACATCCAGCAGATGCTCATGCGGACCTACCAGGCCGGGAGCACCATCACCACCCAGGTCAACGGCAGGGAAGTGGAGTCGGCCACGGGGGATGCGTTCTACAGCATCATGCCCTCGGACAAGGTGGCCAAGGGGGAATGTCTGGTTCCCGAGGAGATCAACAACTACTACGTGAACGACGACGGCGAACAGGAGTCTCCGGCGACGGGCCGCGAGATCAAGGCCCACGTGAAGAACATGTTCTTCGAAGACGACCTGACGGTGAAGATCGCCGATACCTATTCTGACGCAGACTTTACGAAGAAGACGGGTAACGAGGATTATGACGCCAACGCCGGCGCCTTCTTCATCAGTTCGGCGGACTACGACAGCCTCTTCGGCAAGGGGAACTTCCAGTGCTCCGTCTATGTGGAGGACATGAAGGATCTGAACGAGACCGCAAAGGCGATCCGGGGCCTGGGCTACAAGACCCTGATCCTCAAAGAGACGGAGACCAACGAGGACCAGGGGGTCCAGGACATAATCCGGGTGCCCATCACCGTGCTGATCATCCTGGCCATCTTCGGCATCGCCTATCTGGTGGCGGGCCTGATCCTCCGGTCCAGGATCAGCTACTTCAGCATCCTGCGCATGCTGGGCATGGCCAGGAACCACATCCGGCACATCCTGAGCACGGAGATCTTCCTGGTGATGAACATTGCCTTTGCAATATTCCTCCTCGTCATCTTCCTGGTCAACAAGGATGTGATCACCCTCAGTTACCTGGAGACGCTGGTGAATTACATGGGGATCCGTGACTATGTCATCCTGTATCTGCTCATCGCCTTCATGACGCTGCTGATCTCCGTATGGTTCTCCAGACGGCTGTTCCGCAAGACGGCGCTGGAAACGTATCGGGAGGAGGTGTAGGCCATGGTCAGACTGGAACATGTGGATAAATACTTCTTCCGCAAAAGACGGAATGAGATCCGGGCCGTCAACAACATCTCCCTGGAGACGACAGACCGGGGACTGGTCACCCTGCTGGGGCCCTCGGGCAGCGGCAAGACGACCCTCCTCAACCTGATCGGCGGTCTGGACAATGTGACCAAGGGGGATATCTACCTTAACGGCGAGCGGATCACCCACAAACTTTCGGGGACCGTGGACCGGATCCGCACCCTGACGGTGGGCTATATCTTCCAGAACTACAATCTGGTGGAGAACATGACCGTCTTTGACAACGTGGCCATCGCCCTCCAGATGATCGGGATCAGGGACAAGGAGGAGATCCGGGAAAAGGTCTATTACGTTCTGGAGAAGGTGGGCATGTACCGGTATCGGAACCGGTATGCGGATATGCTTTCCGGCGGCGAGCGGCAGCGGGTGGGCATCGCCAGAGCTCTGGTGAAGAACCCGACCATAGTCATCGCCGACGAGCCCACGGGGAACCTGGACAGCAAAAACTCCCTGGAGGTCATGAACATCATCAAGTCCATCGCCCGGGAAAAGCTGGTCATCCTGGTCACCCACGAGGAGAAACTGGCGGAGTTCTATTCGGACAGGATCATCCGGATCAAAGACGGCAGGATCGAATCCGACGAGATCAACACCCGCAGTGAGGGCCTGGATTACCGGCTGGACAACAAGATCTACCTGAGGGATATCCCCGACCACAAGCGGCTCCAGACCACCAATTACAATGTGGACTTTTATAACGAAGGGGGCCGGGTCGACCTGGACATCGTGGTCCGGGGGGACAACATCTACATCAAAGCAAAAGACGACGGGACCAGTATCGAGGTGGTGGACGATCAGTCGGCCATGGAGCTGGTGGACGATCACTACAGGAGAATGGCCCGGGATGAGTCCCAGGACAGCTTCGACGTGAGTCGGCTGGATACCCTGGCCAGGAGAAAATATACCTCCATCCTGAATCCCCTGACGTTGATCAAACGGGGATTCCAGACGGTGTCCGATTATCCCCTGCTGAAGAAGTTCCTGCTTCTTGGCTTTTGCATATCCGCCGGATTTATCACCTATGCCATCTGCATGGGGTTCGGCACGCTGAACATCACCGACGACAAGTTCACCACCGAGGACCGGGACTACCTGACCGTGGTGGGCCGGAACATCAGCGTGGACGAATACGTGGATTACCAGAACGACGACGGCCTGGAGTACGTCATGCCCGGGGATTCCAAGATCAACATGGGCCTGGTCCTGGATCAGTACTATCAGATGCGGGACGCCCAGGTGAATCTGTCCGGGTCCCTTTCCGGCAAAGACCGGATCGGGAAGAGCGATCTTCTCTACGGCCGGCTGCCGGAGGACGATCACGAGGTCGTCGTGGACCGGATGGTGGTCCAGGAGGCCATCCGGGAGCAGGCCACCAAGGAACTTGGTCTGGGGAAGCCACGGAGCTTCCTGGAGCAAAAACTGAATGTGCCCTACATGGGAGACTTCACCATTGTGGGGATCACCGATCTTAAGACCCCCTGCATCTACACGGATGAGGACATGTTCATCAACCTGATCGCCAATACGCCGGCCAACTACGATCCCACTGATTACGTGGAGGGCTCCGACGAGGACGAATCCATGGAAAACGGCGTCGTCAGCGCGGTGCTGGACTACGAGCTGATGAAAGACACGGTGGAAAGGCGGGGTGGTGACTGGCCCAAAGACAAGTACGAGGTCATGGTCAATAGCAAGAACAGGGATGACCCCGCCTACAAGATCGGCAACCAGATCAACACCAAGATCAACGGCAAGCAGCTGCAGGTCGTGGGATATTATTCCGACCCAAAGGACAGCGACTATCTCCTTG
>CADBQT010000257.1 GCA_902796875.1 uncultured Eubacteriales bacterium | reverse complement strand
CGGATCCATCACCGAGGGGAGCCGGTCCAACATCTTCTTCATCAAAAAAGGAGAGGTATTCACCTCTCCCCTTCATCAGGTCCTTCCCGGCGTTACCCGGGGCAAGATCATCGACATCATCTCAGGCCGGGGGATCCCCGTAAAAGAAGAGCCCATCTCCGCAGCGGAGATCGGCTCCTTCGATGCAGCCTTCATCAGCGGAACGTCACCTAAAGTCCTTCCCATCGCCTCCATCGGCGAGGAGGACTACGATGTGAACGATCCGCTTCTTCGGGATATTATGAAGTGGTATGACGAGGCCTTTTCCGCAGGTCAATCTCCCTCGATCTGAGCCAGCCAGTCGATGGCCTCCTCCATATCCTCTTCGGCAAAAACTTTGAACCCTGCGTCCCGGAGCATCTCCACCGCCAGCCCCTGACCGGAGATGACCGTGTCGGTAAATGTCCCGTCGTAGATCTCCCTGCTGCCGCAGGAGGGGCTGGACTGCTTCATGATGCAGAAAGCAACATCCTCCTCTCTGGCCAGCCGCAGGGCTTCCTCGGCGCCTTTGGTGAACTCCTCCGTCACGTCCTGTCCCGCCCTGTTGACGATCCGATCGCCGCTTCTTTGGGCGTCGGGCCGGGGGGTTGGCAGGCCGCCGAAGACCTCCGGACAGATGGGAACGAGCCTTCCCTCTCCCTTCCACTTGAGGAATTCGGGATGGGTCTCCTCCTTCATGCCCCCGTCATAGCGCACGATCCGTCCGCCGTAAAGGCACTCGCTGACCAGGATCTTATTCATCTTCCCCGTCATCCTCGTCGTCCTCTTCTTCGTCCTCTTCCTCTTCTTCCTCGTCCTCCTCCTCGTCGTCCAGTTCCTCTTCGTCATCGTCCAGATCGACGTCCCGGAAGAGATAGTTCAGGGTCTTCTCCGCCGCAAACAGGACGGCTCCAACGAATGCGACCGCCGCAACAACGGCGAGGCCGGCTTTGCCTGTATCCGATTTTTTTGCCATAGCGCACCTCCCTCGGTTCTCTCTATCCTTATTATATTGCGGGGTGCACTCCCGCGCAACGGGTATGTTGGATCATTCTTTTCTTTATCGGATCCACTTGTCCACCAAGACCGGAGTCTCAAAGCCCCAGTCCTCCGGCACGGCGTGGACGACCAGATCGAATCCGTTCCGCTCCAGCGCCCGGGCATCCTTTTCGGTGATCCTGCCCAGTTCCAGATTTTTGCCTTTGATATGTGGGATCCGGCGAAACAGCTTTTTCACGTTCTTTTCCTTTCCTGCCTCCTTCTCACGAAGCATGCATTCCTGCTACAGGCGTTTCTTAAGATACCCTTTGCGGCAGATGATGATCCAGAATAACACGCACACGGCGGCACACCCTGCGGTGATGATCCCCACTCCCTGGATCCGGGAAGCCCATCCGATGGTGGCCAGGGCCGTTCCGACCGCCCCGACGATATTCACCACGAACTGGATCAGGGCGCTGGCCGAACCGGCGACGTAACTGTATTCTTCCAACAGAATGACCAGGCTCAGAGGCCGGATGATCCCCTCAGCCAGGTAGATGAGCACCGTGCAGAGAAGGAGCAGGACCGGATGGAACCTGCCACCGGTGAGAATGGCGATACCGCCGATCATCATCAGGGCGATGGACAGGGTCACGATGGGCCGGTTCCGCATACGTGCCGACAGGGCCAGGTAGACAAAGGGGGCCGCCACAGAAAATGTGGTCCCGATGGCGTAGTAGATCCCGTAGGCGGTGTTGGACATTCCGAAATCGTCGATGAAAATGTAGGAGCTGACGGAGATATAGGCCCAGATGGGAATGGTCAGCAGAGCGGCGATCCCCAGAAACAGAGAGAACGCCGGAGTTCTGGCAATGGTTCCCGCCTCCCTGACCACCTCCCGGAAGTTGTTGGAAAAACGATTTTCCACCGGCAGTGTCTCGGTGTAGATCAGCATGGGGATCAGGGTGACCAGAGTCGCCGCAGCGAGAAACACGAAGACGAACCGCCAGGAGCTGACGTTGATCACCAGGGCGCCCAGAGCAGGTGCGAAGATCGGCCCGACGGCGGCTACCGCCTGCAGGATGGTCATGTTCCTCTGAAACTTCCTTCCCTCGAAACTGTCTTTGAGGATCGCCGCCACTACGGTCTCCACCACACCGGCGCCGAACCCGGAGAGGGCACGCATGACGCAGAGGACGAATATGCCTCCCGCAAAGGCACAGAACAGATTTCCGGCGATCCCCAGGATCATTCCCCATATCACCACGGGTTTTCTCCCGTACCGGTCCGACAGGGTCCCTCCTACGATGGTCCCCACCGCCGCCGCCACGATCCCCGCGTTCAGGCTGATGTTCAGCATGCCTTCCGATACGTTGAACTCCCGGACCAGAACAGGCAGGGCCGGCAGATACATATCCAGCGTGATCCACTGGATCGTCGTGATGACCATGATCCACGCGGCAAGAAACCCCATGGGCAGGCGTTTTTGCAGAACGATCTTACTCATCTGTCAGCCAGTTAACTTCCCGTTCCCTTACCACGTTACCGCGATGTCCAGCTGTCTGGGATTACGGGAGGCAAAACCACCGGTGTCCACGACGATGGCCAGGCCGTTACTGGATTCCACGATACTTCCTTTCGGGCGGATGCTCAGGCCGGCAGCGCACATGACGTAGTATCCGTACATTTTGACCCCGTCCGATCTGACCCAGTAGGGCTCGTGAAAGCCCTTGCCGTTCATGATACTGATGCAGCCGGACATGTTCAGGTTGTAATAGGTCTCCTTGCCCGAAGGCCCGCTGACCGTTCCTCTGCCCCGGGTAAGAACCGGCCCGTTGTAATCAAAGGCCCCCTGGACGGCTTTGTACTCCTCCGAGTTTTCGATATCATCCTCCACGGTACAGGGCACGAATCGGTAGGAGCCGTCTTCGTTCAGACCATCGTCCAGTTTGGTCCCCACGATGACCACCTTGTCCTTGTCTTCCTTGATGACCTTTTTCCCGATGGTCTTCTTGGAGGTCACCTCGCCGTTTTTGATGACCACATCGGAGGATACGCTGCGCTTGCCATCCTCTCCTTCCTGCTGGACCTCCGTCTCCCCTTTCATGAGTTCATCGGTCTCCTTCGTCACCGTGTTCTTTTTGATGACCTCCGTCTCTGAAACGGTGCCGATGATGACGATCTCACCGTCCGGTTTTTTTAATGTCCGGTCCGCAATGTCCCGGCCGTTCTGGGTGCGCAGATGTTTCCCGAATCTCAGTCTCTCGTACTGGATATCCAGATTGGTCTTGCCGTCCACCAGGACCATGTCGCCCATGTAGTCGTTGATGATGTCCTTTACCGCTTCCTCAGCTTCGTCTCTGGTCGGGGTGTAGCCCAGAACCTCCTCTCCCGCTTTGACCGCGTAGGCCTGTTCGATGTGGGTCCCGTCCGGCGCCAGGGCATAGGTATCCCACCTGACCACCGCCGCGATGCCGATGATCACGACGTTGAGAGCGAGGAGAAACAGGAGCATATATGCGATTGGTTTGTTGTTGATGATGTCTCTCATATGGATATAGTATATCACATGTTTCGGGCAGAACGCCTCCGACCGCGGGCAGGAATGATCAGACCGCCGCTATGACCTCTACTTCGCAGATGGCGCCCTTCGGCAGTGACTGGACCCCGACACAGGATCTGGCCGGTTTCTCCGTGAAGTATCTGGCGTATATTTCGTTGAACGCCGCAAAATCACTCATATCAGTGAGAAAACAAAGCGTTTTGACCACATTTTCCCGTTTTGTCCCGGCGGCCTCCAGTATGGCCATCAGATTCTTCATGATCTGCTCAGTCTGTTCCTCGATCGTTTCCCCGGCAAGCTCGCCCGTTTCCGGATCCAGCGCGATCTGTCCGGAGGTGTAAACCATTCCGTTGATCACGACAGCCTGGGAATACGGTCCGACTGCCGCGGGTGCTTTCTCTGTATGGATCTTCTTCATTTCTTTCTTCTCCTCTCGATCATGTGCTCCATCTGCCGCCTTCTATTGTAACATACTGACGCAAAGGGCGCAGCCGCTGCATTTTTCTTCGTTGATGTAACTCCCGGTTCCCCGGACATCCTCTCCAGGCGGTATATCAGCCTTTCTATCCTT
>CADBQT010000256.1 GCA_902796875.1 uncultured Eubacteriales bacterium | reverse complement strand
CTGGAGCCCCAGGAGAAATAGATCAGATCTCCCGCCTTGGGGATATAGTTTTCGCCCCAGTACTTGGACTTATGGTAGACGCCCTGCTTCTTGGCCCATCCTCTGTCCGCCGCGGCGAGACGTGGAACGACCGATGCAGGAACACCGGATTTATATGCACACCAGCAGATGAACATAGCACACCAGGGGTTATGGTTCAGACCGAACCAGCTGCCGAAGTAGGTGTTGTTGGAGCCTCTCTCCGTGTAGCCGATCTGGGTCTTGGCGAAACCGACCATATCCTTGCGCTGATTTCCCGTCGCCTTGTAGTTGATGGGTTTCAGCGGGTTATAGCTGGCCGCGTATGCCTCCGTGTCCCCCACGACTTTCTGGGCGGCCGGAACTTTTTCGCTCAGGACAGGCCCTCCCACAAAGGCACTGGTCCCGATCATACATACAGTAATAATGAGTGCGATCGATTTTTTAAACTGCATCTTCCATTCCTCGTAATCTCTGGAATAACTGCTTTTTCCAATAAATGTCTGCACATATTCTTGCTTATTATAACATTCGTTCCATCTTTTGTAAATTGAAAAAACCAAAAAAATCCATTTCTGTAAAATTCCCTGCGAAATATTACATTTCTGGATTTTTTGGTGGTTCTATGGAAATTTACAACCCTCGAAAGAGGGGGGTGTTATCTTGCCTCAGGCTCTCCGTCTGGCTCTTCCTCAGGCTCTCCGTCTGGCCGCCATGAGGGCCAGTACCGCAGAGGATCCCAAAAGCAGGGCGCCGGCCGGGACCAGGCTCTGCCGGTCTCCCGTGCCCGCTTCAGAATCCGCCCTTCCCGCCTCTGAGCCGGGGGGCATGGATGAGGTCTCCGGAGTCTGAGTGGGATCCGTGGGGGCGGGGGCCCCGGTGGTTTCCGCCGTGGTCTTTTCCGTAGTCAACGGAGGATCGTCCTCCAGGATCCGGAAGGATGCCTGCATGCCGCCGGTAAACTTGCCTTTGCCCTCCACCAGGACCGTGGCCGTTCCCGGCTCGATGTTGTCCATATAGACCACGTCGTAGTCTCTTCCGGGGACCAGGATCCGGCTGTTGAACCGGACGGTGACCTTGGGCCGTCTCTCCGTTCCCGTCCACTCGGTCTCCTCGTATTCCAGGGTGACCTTGGATTTGGACAGATCCCGCTCGCCGTCTACGGCAAAGGCTTTGATCCTGGCGCAGGACGGATCCGTCCCTTTGCCCAGATCGGTCCAGGTCTCGTCCGTGGGATCATAGGCAAAGCTCTGTCCCGCCGCCGTACCGCTGCGGAACTCCAGGATGTCCGGGAAGGTCTTGGCCTTTTCCACGCCGAAGAGTCCGGTCATCTTGTCCAGGCTGACCACCACGGCGAAAGTGGTGCCCGCCTTGAGCTTGATCTCCTTGGGAAGGTCCACCGTGTGGAAGCCGGGCTTGGCCGCCGTCATGTGGACGCTGCCGGCCAGATGATCCTCGTCCAGATCCTTCACACCGGACACGTTGGTATAGACCTGAATGGTGTAGGGCAGGGCGTCGTACTGGTTGGGCCGCTTGGCGTTGTTCCAGGTGGTGAAGCCCACCGACTTTAAGATCATGCTGGTGGCATCTTCTGCGACGGGGAAGAAGTTGGCCATCTTCCCGCCGGCCACGATGCTCCGGGCGCTGTCGTAGGCGTTGCCGTCCCATTCGTAAACGCTGTCGTAGTCCGACGCGCTCTGGGAATCGATGGTGATGGTATCGTAGAGAGGCTCATCGTAGGAAAGGTAGTAGTAGCCCTTATCCCGGAAGTTGGTCCCCTCGCTGTCCATGACGATCCACGCCCCATCCCGGGAGGGCTGGGCGCCTTTTTTGAACAGGGTCCTGCTGAAGTTGTCGTCCCATCCCACGATGACCAGGGAGTGGTCCGGCGCCGCATGGCGCTGGGCGTCCTCGCCGTCGGGAGGGCTGTACACGGCGGTCACCGTCTTGCCCTGCCAGGTGGCGGTGTTCTCCAGCTGGTACAGGGACTCCACGGCGACGACTGCGCTGCCGTTTTCCTGGATCGCCCGTTTGATCTCCGGCTCCGTCTCCAGGATCTCCACGTTCCGGGCCGTCACGGCCGTATTGTATTCCAGGGAGCGGGAAAGTTCTTCGCCGGTGCGGGAGAAAGGCACCAGACTCTCCTTGGCCAGACCCGTCTGGTTGGCCAGGGCCTGGAGGGTATATCTCAGGTCTCCGCCGATCTCATCGTATGCATCGCCGGAAAGGATGATGTTCTTATCCTTCCCCGTGTTGCCCAGGGGATCATTGCCCCGGTTATAGGTAAAGTAGCCCAGATGGACCGGAGAAAGGGCAAAGGATTTGCCTTTGGCTTTGGCGTAGGAGATCCGGGCCGCCGTGGTCACGGCGATAGCCCAGCAAAGGCCGGTGTCGTCCTGCTCCCTGGGCCCGATCCCGGCAAACCAGGATTCCTCCCGGGAATCGTACCGCTCCGGCAGAGAGTTCTGGATCTTCATCTCCGCCTTCTGGGCGGCCTTGGTTCCCGGCATCGCCCCTATGGGGGTGTGGATCCCGTCGGTATCCAGAATGCCGGAGGGATCGCCGCTGCTGTCCCCTTCCGGATCATCGGGCACCTCGGTGGCCTCCCCTTCCGTCTTGTCGCTGTTGTTCGTGGTCTGATCCCCGGCGTTCTCCGGGCTGTCGCTCGACCGGGTCTCCCCTTGGCCATCCCCGCCTTTGGTCGGGGCCACCGTGGTCTGGGCCGCGGAAGCACCGGTCATGGATGGAGCCGTCGTGGCCTCCGCCACGGACGAAGCCACCGTGGTCACTTCATCAGGTTCCCCGGACTGAGGTGCGCCGAAAGCCGTCACGGGAACCACCGTGATCCCCAGAATCAGCGCCGCCGTTATGCACAGGATCCTCCAGCGGAGGATATGTTTTTTCTTCTGCGATCGATCCCTGTTCATCAGACCCTTCCTTTTTTCTCTGCGGCGGCAAGAACGTGATCCATCAGGATCGCTGTGGTCACGCTGCCCACGCCGCCGGGTACGGGGGTGATCATCGCCGCATTGGGCTCCGCTCCCGCGAAATCCACATCGCCGCAAAGATCTCCGTTTTCATCCTCATTTATCCCTACATCCAAAATGACCTGATCCTCACCCAGAAGATCGGGTCCTACCATTTTCGCTCTGCCCATGGCGGTGATGACCACGTCCGCATTCTGGCCGGCCCTGCGGAAATCGTCTTCCCTCGTCCGGCTGTGGAGCACGGTCACCGTGCCGTTTCTCTTCATGGCCATCATGGCTGCAGGCTTGCCGATCACCAGGCTCCTGCCCATGACCGTGACCTTCTTTCCCTTCAGGTCGATGCCGTAGTAGTCCAAAATAGCCATACAGGCCTCCGCCGTACAGGGAGGAAATCCCTGCTCGGTCCCCATGAACACGCCGGCCATGGACCCGGAGGTGATCCCGTCCACGTCCTTTTCCGGCGCCAGCTGATCGCAGACAAAGGCTTCGTCGATCTGTTCCGGCAACGGCCGGAAGATGAGCACCCCGTGGATGGACTCGTCCCGGTTCAGCTTATCGATCTCTTCCAGAAGCTTTTCCTGGGAGACGTCCTCCTCCAGGACGACCTGCCGCACGTCGACGCCGGTCTTTTCCGCCCGCTTCATGGCCGCCCGCTCATAGGCCAGATCCCCGGGTTTGTTTCCCACCCGAAGGATGGCCAGGGCAGGCTGGATCCCGGAGGACTTAAGCCTTTCCACCCGGGCAAGGGCCTCTTCCGTCAGCCGGTCGGCCACTTCCTTTCCTTTGATCACAATCGCCATATCTTATCCTTTTCCCGTCCTTACAGGACGGTGTTCATCAGTTTGTTTGCCGTGTAGCCGAATACGCCGTCCGCCAGTCCGCTGTAGTAGACGATGTAGGAGGCGCACCGGTTGTTCAGCTTCTCCGCATCCCCCTTGTTCTTCATCATGTTGGTGTTGATGTAGACGTTGAGGGAGGCCGCCTGCATGGCCGCCTTGCAGAGGACCGCGCTGGATGCCGCGTCACTGACGGCGATCCGGTTGCCCTTGGTGGCAAAGTCCTGGGAGAGTTCGATGGCCCGGCCGCATTCCCGGATGATGTCCATGGGCACCATACAGGCATCGTGAAGGGCCTTCTCCATGGCGATCTCGTGCTCCCGCTTCTCCCTGGCCGTCTCCGGATGGATGCCGTAGAGTTTGGACAGGGGCTCGAAAGTCTCGATGTCCTTTTCCACCAGTTCCAGAAGGTGAGCCTGGATCTCCCGGATCTCCACGATCAGTTCTTCCATCTCCTCTTCCACGTCGGCGTATTTCTTTTTGCCCACCGTGAGGGAGGCTACCATATTGCCCAGGGCCGCGCCGAGGGCTCCCACCAGAGCGGCCACACTGCCGCCTCCCGGGACGGGCGCCTTGCTGGCGACCTGGGCGATCAATTCTTTTGTGTTCAGTTCCGTATATTTCGTCAAAGTTCTTCCCCTTAGAACAGGCCGCTGATCACGCCCCGCTCGTCTACGTCGATGTTCTCCGCTGCCGGCTTCTTGGGCAGTCCGGGCATAGTCATGATGTTCCCCGTCAGGCAGACGATGAAGCCCGCGCCGGCGGAGGCCCGGATCTCACGCACGTTCAGGGTGAACCCCTGAGGCGCGCCCAGCAGGGTCTGGTCGTCGGAGAAACTGTACTGAGTCTTGGCCATGCAGATGGGCAGATCCCCAAAACCAAGGGCTTCCAGCTTCTTCAGTTCCTTCATTGCCGGAGGCTGAATGATCACGTGCTTGGCGTGGTAGATCTTCTTGGCGATGGCCTTGATCTTCTCTTCGATGGAAAGGTCCAGTTCGTAGGAGTAGTTGAAGTCCGACGGCTCCTCGCAAAGGCGGACCACTTCCTCCGCCAGGGCGACGCCGCCTTCACCGCCTTTGCCCCAGACCTCGCTCAAGGCCACGTTGACGCCCAGCGCCCGGCACTTCTCTTCCACCAGAGCCAGCTCGGCCTCCGTATCCGAGGGGAACCGGTTGATGGCCACCACCGCCGGAAGTCCATATACGCCGGTGATGTTTTCCACATGCTGGAGGAGGTTGGGAAGTCCCGCTTCGAGAGCCTTCAGATCTTCTTTTTCCAGATCCGCCTTGGCCACGCCTCCGTGGTGCTTCAGGGCCCGGACCGTCGCCACGATGACCACGGCCGAGGGTTTGATCCCCGCTACCCGGCACTTGATGTCCAGGAATTTCTCCGCCCCAAGGTCAGCGCCGAAGCCCGCCTCGGTGACCACGTAGTCCGCCAGTTTTCTGGCCATCTTCGTCGCCATGACCGAGTTGCAGCCGTGAGCGATGTTGGCGAAGGGTCCGCCGTGGATCAGGGCCGGCGTGTGCTCCAGGGTCTGGACCAGGTTGGGCTTGAGGGCGTCCTTGAGCAGGGCGGTCATGGCCCCCTGGGCGTTCAGCTGTCCGGCGGTCACCGGCTCTTCGTCGTAAGTGTAGCCCACGATGATCCGGGAGATCCGCTCCTTCAGATCCGTAATGCTGTTGGAAAGGCAAAGGATGGCCATGATCTCACTGGCTACGGTAATGTCGAATCCGTCTTCCCGCGGGGTTCCGTTGACCCGGCCGCCCAGTCCATTGGTGATGAACCGGAGCTGACGGTCGTTCATGTCCACGCACCGTTTCCAGGTGATCCGGCGGGGGTCGATCCGCAGGGCGTTCCCCTGCTGTATATGGTTGTCCAGCATGGCGGCCAGGAGGTTGTTGGCTGCGCCGATGGCGTGCATGTCTCCGGTAAAGTGAAGGTTGATGTCTTCCATGGGGATGACCTGGGCGTATCCGCCGCCGGCCGCTCCGCCTTTGATCCCGAACACCGGTCCCAGGGAGGGCTCTCTCAGGGCGACCATGGTCTTCCTGCCGATCCGGGTCATGGCGTCGGCCAGTCCTACCGTGGTCGTGGTCTTGCCTTCACCGGCGGGCGTGGGAGAGATGGCGGTCACGAGGATCACCTTGCCGTCCGGGTCGTCTCCCCGATCCAGCAGGAGATTGTAGTCGATCTTCGCCTTATCGCTGCCGTAGGGTTC
Organism: uncultured Eubacteriales bacterium; assembly: GCA_902796875.1. GTDB lineage: Bacteria > Bacillota > Clostridia > Peptostreptococcales > Anaerovoracaceae > Lentihominibacter. The sequence goes on along the minus strand of CADBQT010000256.1, from coordinate 1,029 downwards.
CACATATTTCTCGTCAATCCCGGCGATCTGAGCGATCTCGGTGATCTTTTTCGCTTCCGTTTCCTGGGCAATCTGAATGTCCGTTTTCATCTCGTTTTTTCCTCCTCTTCTCACGCTGCGCTGGGCTGTAATCAATGGATAAATTTTATCATTCGCACGGGAGCCGTGTCAAACCATTAGCCTTTCTGGGGAAGGTTCTTCAGGAAGGTGCGGCGGTGGATAGGGCACATGCCCTGGGCTTTCAGGCCATCGTAGTGGGCTTTGGTGCCGTAGCCTTTGTTGCTGGCAAAGGCGTACCCGGGATACTCCTCGTCCCACGCCACCATCATCCGGTCCCGGGTCACCTTGGCGATGATGGATGCGGCGGCGATGCAAAGCACGTTGGCGTCCCCCTTGACGATACCCTGCTGGGGTATGGGAAGCCCCTCCAAAGTCAGGGCGTCCAGGAGAACGAAGTCGATGGCGGGGGCGCCGAATGCGGGATCGCCGGGCATGGAATCACCGGCCCCCTCTCCCTGGCGGCGGGCCAGGTCTTTGCCCGCTTCTTCCAGGGCAAGGTTCATGGCCTGTTTCGTCGCCTCCAGAATGTTGATCTCGTCGATGACCTGGGGGGAGACCTGTCCGATCCCCACCGCATCGGCCCGCTCCATGATCACATCAAAGAGGGCTTCCCGGCGCTTTTCCGACAGCTTCTTGGAATCGTCGATGCCGGGAACGTCGAAATCCGGAGGCAGGACCACGGCGGCGGCCACCACCGGGCCGGCCAGGGGTCCCCGGCCCACTTCGTCCACGCCGGCCACGAACCGGCGGCCTCTTCTGTGGAGGTCATCCTCCCGCTCCTTCATCCGGATCAGTTTTTCCTGCTGAAGGCGAAGGCGCTCTTCCTTTTTCATGTCTGTCTCCTCTGCTCCCTCAGTCCCGGGGGGTCTCCAGTGTGATGCGGCCGATCTTTCCCGCCCGGAATTCATCCAGGGTCAGCCGGGCGATGCGCTCGTAGTCGATCCGTTTTCCCGACATGATGCAGCCCCG
>CADBQT010000255.1 GCA_902796875.1 uncultured Eubacteriales bacterium | reverse complement strand
TGGTCGCCGACTTCTCCTCTCTGGGACACAAGGTGGTCCAGGAGGTGGACGGCAGAGAGCCGGAGATCATCGACCGGTACGGCCGGTACATCCTCCTGTCCGTCCTCATCGACGGGATGGAGGACCAGCTTGGAGTCTACCGGAGCCACCGGTCCGCGGCCACCTTCGTGGACCAGATGAACACCATGATCTCCGAACTGAAGCGGTACGGGGTCACTCCGGATATGCTGGAGGAGACCCGGGACGCCGTAGTCTCCCAAAGGCAGGGATCCTCGGATTCCTGGCTTTCCCGAAAACTGGAGGATATCCTGGCGGTGTACCGGGCCTATGAGGATGCCATCGACGGCATCTACCGGGACGCGGAGGACTACATCACCTACTACGGGGACCTTATTCCCCGGTCGGACCTGGTCAAAGGAGCCCAGGTCTGGATCTTCGGCTTCGATACCTTTACCCCCAAGAACCTTCACGTGATCCGGCGTCTTGCGGAGACGGCGGAGGAAGTGAACGTGGTCCTCACCTGGGAGGATGGAAAAGACGCTCCCGCCAAGGTCAGAGAGCTGACGCTGAACCGGGGGGCCGGTCTGTTCGAGATCACCCAGCATGTGATGGCAGGCCTTCGGGACGTCGCCCGGGAGGCCGGGACGGAGTGCGCCTTTGGACGGATCCAGGGGGCCCGGCGGCAGACGATATGGGATGGAACGGATGAGGAGATCGGCGGGAGGATCACCCTTCGCCAGACCGCCGACGGCTTCCGTGAGGCGGAAGCGGCTGCGGCCCACATCATCCATCTGGTCCGGGACGAGGGATATCGCTACGGGGACATCGCCGTGATCTGCAACGACTCCGCCAAGCTGGGCCGGACCATGATCCGGACCATGGAGCGGTGGGGGATCCCGGTGTTCGCCGATCAGAGAAGAAGCATCCTCCACCAGCCGGTGGTGGGATTTTTGCTTTCCTTTTTCGATGTGATCGCCGGCGGTCTCCGGGGAGAGGCTCTCCTGGGCATGATCAAGTCCGGGCTTCTGGGCTGGACCGTGGAAGAGGAAAACCTGCTGGAAAACTACATCCGCCAGTTCCGCATCCGGGGCGAGCGGTGGAAGAAACCCTTCACGGCGACGGGGGATCAGTATACCGAGGAGGAACTGGCCCGCCTCAATGAGCTGCGTGAGCAGCTGGTCTCCGTAACGGAACGGGCCAGGGACAGCGTGGGCCGGCGAAACACCGCCGGCGAAAAGATCAAAGGCCTCTACGCCTTCCTTCGGGACGACTTCGATCTGCCGGGGCGGATCCCGGAGATCATCCGGCGTCAGCAGGAGATGGATCTGGATGAAGGGGCTGCGGAGACGGCCCAGATCTGGAATACCATCTGCGGGATCTTCGACCAGATCGTCCGGGTCGTCGGAGAGGAGAAGATCTCCAATCGAAACCTGGGTGAACTGATCGATGTGGGTCTGCAGATCGTGGAGATCGGGCTGGTCCCGGCGGGGATCGACCGGGTGCTTTGCGGGACTTTGCAGCGTACCCGGCCGGGCAGGATCCGGGCGCTGATCGTCGTGGGCGCGGCGGACGGTGTCCTGCCTCTGACCCCCACCCCGGACGGACTTCTGTCCATTCGGGAGATGGAGGTCCTGGAGGGCCTTGACCTTGAAATGGCTCGAAAAGAGAAAGTTGCCGCAAGAGAAGAGCAGCTGGCTATCTACCGGATGTTCTCCCTGCCCACGGAGAATCTCTACGTCAGTTACCATCAGAACGATGGGGGAAATGAGGTGCTTCGTCCGTCCCATGTCTTCGAGGCCCTGAAGAAGTGGCAGCCCGAAGTGCGGGGAGACCTGGAGGAGGACGGTCTTCTGGAAATGGTCACCTCCCCCCGGGGAACGATCTCCTATCTGGCCGACGCCATCCGCAGGAAAAAGGCAGGGGATGCGGTGGATCCCAACTGGAACCAGGTGGCAAAATGGTACGGGGAAAACGATCCGGCGGCTCTGGAGAGGATCCGCCGGGCCAGCGGATTCGACAACCGCAGAGAAGCCCTGGAGGAAGACCTGGCCGACGCCCTGTACCGGGGAGACCGGGAGGATATCCGGGTGAGTGCGTCCCGTCTGGAGAAGTTCGGCGGATGCCCCTTTGCCCACTTCATCCAGTACGGGCTGAGGGCCCAGGAGCAAAGGCTGTTCGAGGTCGGCGGCCGGGAGATCGGAGACGCCTATCACCGATGCATCATGGAATATTCCCAGGCTCTCAGCGAAGAGGGGAACTGGGCCACCATCACGGAAGAGGAATGCCGGGAGCGGATCCGGGAAATCCTTGCGTCCGATGCAGAAGGGTACCGGGAAGGAGTCTTTACCGAAGACAGTTACAATGCTTTCCGCATGGAGCGGATCGCCGAGATCTGCGGAGATGTGGCTTGGGTGCTCACCGAGCAGATCCGCCAGGGATCCATCCGCCGGATGCGATTCGAAGAGCCCTTTGGCTGGGGGAAACTTCCCGCCATCCAGGTGCCCGTGGGAGACCGGATCGTCCGGATGGTCGGAGTGATCGACCGGCTGGACGAACTGGAGACGGGGGATCAGGTCCCGGCTCTGCGGGTCATCGACTACAAGACGGGAGGAAACGATATCGACGAGGAGGAGATCCGAAACGGATATCAGCTCCAGCTCATGGTGTATATGGACGCCGCCCAGCAGGCTTCTGAGGCCGGTGAGGCCGGTTCC
>CADBQT010000254.1 GCA_902796875.1 uncultured Eubacteriales bacterium | reverse complement strand
TTCCCCTCCTCATCGGCCAGAGAGCCTTTGATGATGCAGGCGTCCAGGGGCACCGCCGGATAGTAGAGATATTCCTCTCCCAGAATATCGATGACCTGGATCCGGTAGGCGTCTTCTTCGGCGATCTCGGCCGCGGCCCGGTTGATCCGGCCTCCGTCCACCCGGGGATCCACGAAGGTCTTCATGCCCACCTGGCTGATGACCCCCCGATCTCCCGCCGTCACGGCCCGCATCATATGAGAGAGAACACCCTGGGGGATCATATAGGTGGGCACCCTGTCCTCCATGATGAGGGGATACATCCGGTTGGCCAGAGAAAGATTGCTGCAGAGCAGACGGCGCATCAGTCCCTCATGGGCGAAGTGGTTGATCCCTCTCCCCTCTCCGTCGCCGCCGATCCCGGCCACGTTGAGCACGGAAAGATTCCTGGGATGTCCGGTCTTAACAAACCGGTCTTCCATCTCTCCCAGGATGTCATCCGCCAGACAGAAACCGATGAACGCGTCGATGCCGACGGTCCAGCGGTCTTCCACGAGGGCGGCGGCTTCCGCCGCAGTGATGAACTTTGCAGCCATGATCTTCTCCTATCCCGTGATGATACAGATGGGCAGGGCCACCAGCATGGTCGCCGCCACCGGAATCACCAGACAGGTGACGAAATTATATTTGTAAGAAAGCTTGTGGGTCGTGTTGCAGATGGCGAACACGGAGACGATGGACCCGTTCCAGGGAAGGGAGTCCAGTCCTCCGGATCCATCGGCGCAGAGCCGGTGGATGTATTCGATGTTGTACCCTTGGGATGCGTAGTCCAGGAAGGTGTCCCCTAACGTCTCGTACATGAGGGCGATCCCTCCGGAGGCCGATCCCAGGAGCCCTGCGAAAATGTTGGCTCCAAAAGCCGCCACCACGTAGGGGTTGGCGTCGGAGTTCATAAGCACCTGGGTCGCAAAGGCATAAAAGGGCGTTCCTTTCACCACCGAGCCGAAACCGACGATGACCGCCGTGTTGATGATGACGATGATGGAGGATGTGGCCGCCGAGTTGAACATCTCCAGCATCTCCCCTTTGGGCAGATGCTTCCAGAAAAGGCCCAGGGCCAGCAGGATGCCGATGAGCAGGCAGACGACGATGTCCCACTTCAGGATGTTGAAGACCAGGAGCACGACGATGATGGGGGCGATGGCTGCCGCAAAGGGCGGCGTGTCCGCGTCCTCCTCCACCCGTTTGACTTTCTCGGGCCAGTGAAAATGCTCCCCCCTTGCCTTTGCGCGCTTGCCGCACTTATTCATGAAGATCACGATGGCCACGCACATGACCGCTGCTCCCGAAAGACCGGGGAGAAGTCCCGCGTAGGCCGGCGTGCCCAGATACTCCATGGAGACCACGTTGGGGATCTGAGGCGTGAAGGGCCCGGTCATGGCGAAGGTCCACATGCCGCCGCAGACGATCCCGGGGAGCAGATACGTGGGCAGATCCGCCTCCTCGAAAAGTTTCAGGGCGATGGGATATACACTGAAGATGATGACGAAGCTGTTGATCCCGCCGTAGCTCAAGATGGCCGCGGAGATCAGACAGGCCAGCATGCACCGCTTGGCCCCGAATGTCCGGGAGATGGCGATGCCGATCCGGGCCGCCGCCCCGGAGTTCTGGTATATATTTCCAAATATGTTCCCGAGAAGAAAGATGAGAAAATACGAAGTAAAGAATCCGGCCACCCCTTCCAGATAGGTGGTCTTGATCCCGTCCAAAATGGGCAGCTGGCTGGTGATGCACACCAGAAGGGCTGCCAGGGGGCCGATGATGATGGGGGAAATTCGTTTGAAAATCAGTACTGCCATGCCGGCCAGGGCGCAGAGCACGCCAAGGCCGGAGATCACGATGGTTGGTGTCATCTTCTTCTCCTCTTTCGTCGTTTCTGTCCGTTACAGTATATCATATTTCGGTCCCATCTGTTATACTGTAGTCACGTAAAACTTTCGGTTTTTCGAGAGGAGGCTGACATGAACAAACGACTGTGGATCGCTCTTCTTCTGGGCATGGCTCTGGCCCTGGGCTTTACCCTCACCGGCTGCGGCTCCGGTTCCGAAGAAGCTGACCAAAACACCGAGGAACAGACAACGGAAGTCGTTGCTGCGGAAGAGGAAGACATCAAAGTGGACGATCCTGTCAAGGTCGAGTGCGACAACGGCGTCATGCTTGGCGCCACGAAGGACGGGGTCACCTTCTTCAAGGGCGTTCCCTACGCCAAGCCTCCCGTCGGGGATCTTCGCTGGAAAGCTCCGGAAGCTCCCGAAGAGAGCGACGACGAGATCGAATGCTACAAGTACGGATATACGGCCCTCCAGTACGAGTGGCCCACCGAGCCCGCTTCCTCCTCGGAGAAAAGCGAGGACTGCCTGACCTTGAATATCTGGGAGCCTGAAGGGGCAAAGGACAGCGATGATGCCCGGCCCGTCATGGTCTTCTTCCACGGCGGAGCCTACGGCTGGGGCGG
>CADBQT010000253.1 GCA_902796875.1 uncultured Eubacteriales bacterium | reverse complement strand
GTCCATGGAGCGGGTGGCGATGTTCACGTGGCGGCGCTGGGGCGGGTCGAGCTCCAGGGCGCGGATGGGAAAAGGCATGTCCCCCAGGAGGATCTGGGGAAAGATGGCGATGCCCAGGCCCTGGCCCACCATAGCCATGGCGGCGTAGTCGTTGTCCACGGTAAAGGCGACCTGGGGCATCTGGGTGCCGCGAAAGATCAGGTCGTTGAAGTCCGGCTTGTCGAAGGTGAACATGATGTAGGGGTAGTTCTTCAGCTCGCTTCGGGGAAACTTACTTTTGAAAGCCATGGGGTGGTCGGCGGGGACGGCCACCATGAGGGATTCCTCCATGAGGGGGAAGTAGTCCATGTCGCCTCGGGGGATGTCCGGGAGAAAGGCGCAGTCCACTTCCCGCTGCATGACCTTTTGCTCCATCTCCGACTCCACCTCGCAGCTGATGATGTCCACGTGGATGTTGGGGTAGCGCTCGCGGTATTTGCGGATGATCCCGGGGAGCCAGTGGATGTAGACGCTGCTGAAGGTGCAGATCCGCACCGAGCCGGACCGAAGGTCTCTGATGTCGTCGATGGCCTCGCTCAGGTAGTGCTCCCAGTCGGCGATCTGGCGTACAAAGTGCAGGATCTTACTTCCTTCGGAAGTCAGGCGGACCCCGCCGTATTCCCGGTGGAACAGGGTGATCCCGAACTCTTCCTCCATGGCGTTGATGATGTAGCTGACGCCGGCCTGGGTGTAGCCCAGGATGTCCGCCGTCTTTTTGAAACTGCCGGTCTCCACGACTTTGAGAAAGACCGTTGCGTTCAGCTTGTCCATTGTTCCCTCCTCCGCATGATATAAGTATTACTTGAAATCTATATAAGGAATTACCGTTTTACTTTTATCTCCGGAGCCAGTATACTACAGTCACAGAGAAAGTTAAAGCATTTCGTCGTAAAAGGAGGTACGAAGATGAGAAACAACATGAACAGAAACAGTATGATGAATTCCTGCAGAGGCGCCCTCTCCACCTTGGCGGGCGTGGACAACCGGACCATGGCGGATGTGGCTGTGATGAACATGAGATCGGCCGGAGCCGACGCGGACACCCAGCGGGAGATCGTCAGAAGCCTGATCGATGAGAGATCTGCAGCAGCCGAGGACTTCGGCTTCTAAGGTCAATAACTGATCGCCTTACCAAAATGCAAAAGAACGCGGCCACCCATCCGCGTTTTTTTGGTTTTTGGGGTGTTGGCGGACGGTTGTTATGGCCCCAGGCACTTGTCAGGAACGCCGAACCTCGCCATATCTGTCAAATAATCAAGCGCATCCCTTAACAGATCGAACTTTTTCGGGGCGATTCTGTCAAGCAAAAGCCGCAAACGCTTGTCAGATCCAAACATTTGCGGCCGGTTTTGTTAAGTGACAGGGGCCGTAAATCATCAGGCGCGGGACCGGGTCACGATCACTCTTCCTGCCGCACCAGCTGATCCGAGCAGCAGGAGGAGCAGGAGTCCCATCGGGGTCCTGTCTCCAGTGGAGCTGCTTCCATCTCCGCCCTTGTGCTTTCCTCCGCCGCCGTTGTCGCCGCCGCCATTGTCGCCGCCGCCATTGTCGCCGCCGCCGTTGTCGCCGCCGTTGCCGGCTTTTTTCCATATGGCTTTGAAGCTGTGATCTCCGGTCACCTTGTACGAGGCTCCGGCCTTATAGCGGGATCCCTTCCAGTAGTCGAAGTGATAGCCTTTGCGATCAGGCTTCGGGAGGCTGATCACCGTGTCTTCTTCCACCTCCACCGTAACGATGCCTCCGGCGCCGTTCAGTTTACCGCCGTTCAGGTCGTAGCTTATGGTGTAGACCTTCTTCTTTTCCCACTGGGCGTAGAGGTCGACCACATCGCCGTCTTTGTCGGTCAGATTCTTCACGACCGCTTTGTCGGCATAGCTCGTACCGCTTCCATCCGCTTTGGTGTTCCATCCGGTGAAACGGTAATGCTCCCGGGCAAAGACGTTGGGGGACAGGGCCTCCCCGGTATCGAAGGTCATGATCTGATCATTCATGGATCCTTTGCCTCCGTTGGCATCGAAATGCAGATACCAGTCGTTTGGAGCAGCCAATGCGGTAAGGGTCGCGAAGCCGTTTATGCCTATCTCCTGTTCGGCTTGGGAGATATCCATATCCGGCAGGGTGCCCTCTACATCGTAATAGGAGAAGTGATATCCCGGCTCGCTGACCTCCGACTTGATGTTCAGTCTGCTCCCCCTCTCCACGACGATCTCATCCACGGGATCTCCCGTCTCGGGATCCACGATAACCGCGCTCTTCACCTTGTCCCCTGCGGCTATCTTTACCGTGTCCGACATGAGATAAAGGGTCGAGGCGGCATCGTGACGGTAATCGAAGGTCTTGGGACTGACGGCGAGGCCGTATTCTGCGGGGTCTTTCAGTCTCAGGGTATATTCCCCTTCCGGGAGCAGGCCGTCATTGAAAATAAACGTTCCCGGCACCGTATCGGACCTGGAGAAGCATTTCGTGTATTCGGTTCCATCCCCTGCGGTAAGGATCAGATCGTCCGAATCCACGTCCACGCCCACATCGTCTTTGGTGACGGTCACGGTGATGGTCCCTTCCTCTCCCCAGACCGCATACAGCACGGTATCGTTCAGGGTCCCATCCTCATTGACGGTACAGAGGTTCACCTTCTCTGCCCCCGCCGGATAGAATGAGCCCAGAGCAAGGGTAGACCAGCCGTGGAGCCGGTATCCCTCAGGCTTCCAGTTGGCATCATCGGCATCGATGAGCTCGAATACCTGATTATACTTCACCACCTCTCTATCGGGCTCACAGAGCCGATAGGGATCCTCGTAGTAGACGCTGTATTCCCTGGGTTCCCACTGTGCATAGAGCGTCACCGTCTCACCCTCCTGGGTCGTCAGGTCGCTGACGCCCTGGGTGTCCTCGAATTCCCTGCCGGAACCATCCCGCTCTGTGTTCCACGAGGTGAATCGGTGGTATTTCTTCTCGAAGCCGTTCCGGCTCAATCTCGTCTCCGTGCCGAAGGTCATTTCCTGGTTCTCCATGGTTCCAGCTGCCGGCTCGGACCCGGGATAGGAGATGTCGTTGGGATCAAAGGCAACGGAATACTTGTTGCCCTGTCCTCCGGCCTTGAGACTGCTCTTCCCCTTCACGGTGATATCCTGTTCCGCAGTCTCGGCTCCGATCCCCCATACGACGTCCCCATCCAGGGTCCATTTATCGAAGTGATAGCCATCCTTCACGACCGCTTTGATATGTGCAGTCGTTTCGTTCTGTACCAGGACAGTTTCCTTCTCCTCACCTCCGGGGGTTTTTACAGCAGCGGATTCGATGGAATCACCGTCCTTCTCTACCGTAATGGTGGAGAAGTCGTAATGGAGATCGATCCTCTCGGTGCTGTATTCGAATGTACCGTCCCGCGTGATATCATACCCTTCGATCTCCACGCGGTAGGTTCCTGCAGGAAGGACGTGTTCGGCGTCCTGCTTGTATAGGCAAAGGCCGGGGATGCTCCCATCTTCCTCGAAGTAACCCTCATACACGGTGCCGCTATCCATTTCTGTCAGCTTGATCTTCTCCGCCTTGCCTTTGGCCCCGCTGCCATCCTCAGTGATCGAAATGGAGATGCTTGCAGCCTTGACCCATACAGGTTCGAGCACAGCCCCCACGGCCTCGCCTTCGGGATTCACGGTATAGAGATTCTTGAATTCCGTTCCTGCTCTATGCACTACAGAATCGGGCTTCCCATATTCTCTCCATCCGTAGAGTTCCCTGCCTTCAGGCGCCGTCCAGCCGTCTTTTAATCCGCTGTAATGATCCGTTTCTCCGTGACGGAGCAGTTCGCTCGTATACTCGGTATTGTTCTCATTGTCGGGATCCCGGTAAGTCACTCGGTAGCTGTAGGGTTCCCACCATGCGTACAGAGTCACGGTGGCGCCGTCCGTATAAGTCAAAGGCTCATTGGCCGGTATGAGTGCTTCGTCCACAAGAGCTCGTGCCGATGTGGTATGAGGATCCTGTGCCTTTGACCAGTAAAAGCCCCTGACCTGTCCAAGTTGATAGCCCTCCCTCGTGAAGGTGCACTTGGACAGTTTCTGTTCCTCGAAGCAGGTGAAGTTCTGAGGATCCATCTCACCCTCGCCCCCGTTGTTGTCGAAGACGACCCTGTAGCGGTTTGCTTCCGCAGTCACCGTCAGCACTGAGGTGCCCGTGACACTTATGGTCTGCTCTACCTTCGACGGATCCCACTGAGGTTCACTGTCCTGACAGCTCCATCCTGTGGGGTGATATCCAGGCTTACGATCATTTTCTTTGGCCCCTATGGTCAGTTCGAATTTTTCCGGCGTCACCACATACGGCCTGCCCTTGTCATCGTTTCCGTCTTTTTCGGACAGCTCCAGTATCAGTTCCCGTTCATTTTCATTGGCGAGTGTCGTGGTGTAGTATGCCAGTTCCACCAGGGCCGGCGAATCCTTTCTGTAGGTGAAGCCTGCTGTATCACTGCCCGCTTCCCTGTAGCCGTCGATGATCGGGACATACTCCTTTCCCTCGACAAGCCGGGAAGTGTCCGTGAGCCTGTAGTATCCCGGATCATCCAGTTCTTCGAACTGAGTTTGGATAAGGTCGTTTCCGTTCCTCACTCCCGTGATCTTATCGGCAAGGCCTGGGATGACCTCTCCGTCCAGAGTCACTTTCACGACGATGTCATCGTTCTGCCCCCAAAGAGCGCTCATGGTGCGTGGGATCGCCCGTCCACTGTCATCGAAGTCCACGAAGTTCAGGATCTTGCTGCCTTTGGTGTAACGCTTGCCATCATAGGTCCACCCGGTGAGCCGAAATCTCTGATCGCTCCAGCTGCTCAGATCGTCGATCCAGACGACTTTACCCGGAGAGTCGTAGCTGTATTCCTGCACCACTTCAGGTTCTTCCGGATCGGTGGAAACATATCTGACACTGTATTTTATCGGCTTCCACTGGGCATACAGGACCACCTGGTGTGCTCCCGCAGCTTCCATGAGATCGCCCGCCTTGACCGAGCTTCCGCCCTGATACTCGGTCCCGCTGCCGTCGGATGCCGTGTTCCAGCCGGTGAAACTGTATCCATTCAAACGGAATCCCCGGTTTCCGGGTATGTCCACCGTGTCGTTGCTGTCGTAACCCTCCGATGGATCAGGCATGCTGCCGATCAGTTCAGATGAGGTTTTCTCGGGGATATTCGCATCATAGGAAACGGCCAGGGTCTTCTCTGACTTCACGGCATATAGATCGACATGATTCCTGAAGATCTCCGGATCCGGATTGTCCGGTGTGCCGTTCTCGCCCAGATATGCCCACCCCCATTGATCTACAAAAGTCTCGTCGGATCCCTTGATCAGCTCCCCGGTTCTCGTGAGCACCGATACGCCCGTTCCGTCCGGCTTCGAGTTGTAGCTGTCGATCAGCCAGTCGCTGCACGTGGCCCGCTCGAAGGATCTGAGGGCTGCGTGCCTGTACAGGACCTGGGCCTTACCGTCCTTCGACTGGGTGATCCCTTCACCGACTACATTGAGTTTCAGGTTTATGGGAGGATAAAAGGGAGCGTAACCGATTGCCGGGTCCGCAGCCAGGAACCCGTAATATTCTTTTGCATCCAGGTCATCGAACAGGCCCTTCTGGAAGTCTATCTTCCCTTCTTCACCTTCGTATTTCAGGGGTATCCAGAAGTAAAGCTGATGCTCGGAAATGGATGATGGATTCGTTATCACGTCCTTGAGGCCGTATTGGTAGGTCTTGCCGTTCCTGTACTTCAGCAGGATATCCCCTCCGGTGACAGCTATGGACTCGTCTTTTTTCTCCTGCCCACCGAGCATGTTGATGGGCGTGCAGATGACCGCTTGTCCTTCGCTGCCATCCAGGCTGTTCATTACGCGCGTTTCACCGCCTCTATGCGGCTCGGCGTAGACATTGCCGCCACTGATGGACACTTTGGTAAGCGTCCGGTCTCTCCAATACCCCTGGTTGCCTCCGATGGCACCGATCCGGTCTCCTGCCGTGCACCTTATGGTTCCGCCGGTGATTTCGACCCATTTGCAGTGGCCCGCATCCATGTTATGCTGTCTGAAATCTTCGTAGTTTGTCGCGCCTATGACCGGAACATCGGTTACATCGGTTTTTCTGTGGGCGTTTATGACGCCGCCGCCTATTTTGATGCCTTTCATGGCGCCTGTGTCATGGACTCCGATGACTGGGGCATCTTCCATATCTGTGGTCAGATCCAGAGTCCCCCCGTCGATATCTATGCTGCTTCTTTCATCATCCGGATTGTGGCTGCCTATGCAGGGGCCGCGGGAACAGTAGATCTTTATCCTGGGATTCCCGTCGATGGTGATCCAGGAGCATCCTCCTTCCCAGGAAATGTTCTTCCCTGTACCGTCCCAATCCCAGTCGGTCTGGCCTGTTGCCCATGCGCCGATGCCGACCTTTTTTGCCCGTATATCGACCTCGGCATCTCCTCCGATATAGACATCTCCATCCCCGCGATTTCCGCCTCCTATACCGATCAGGGGAAGGTGCTCATCGTCCAGGTTCTTTACCTTGCCTCCGGTGATCCGGATGTTATGAGCACGGCCACAGTTCCCTCCTCCTATGGATGCCCCTCCCGGGTCCTGATTTGTATTGCCGTGTTCACGGCCCAGTTCATGCTTATTTTCAACATCGTATATTTGTTTTGTATATACCTCTCCCCCGGTGATGTTTATATTCCTCACGTCAAAGCCGTTGGAATAGCAATTAGCGATCGCTCTCCCCGTCTCTTTGAAGGAGGGCGTCCCAATCGCCGCGGATGAATTGTCCCCCGCATAGGCGTATACCCTGGCTCCACAGAAGGTGATCCCGTCCACCTGGCCGAAGCCTCCGGCACCTATTCCCGGACCTCCATCGATCCAGTCAAAGGCAAGTTTATCGTTGATGGTCACCTTTTGAGAGCCCCAGGCCTCGATGATCCCCTTTTCGAAATAAATATTTCCCGTCCAGATATGTTTGCTTCTGGGGTCGAGATAACTGCCCAAGGAGAGACACCCGATCCCGGGCACTCTGTAGCCGTCGGGATCCGCCTTTGCGATGATCTTGTTATTGTCATCGGATGCGGTGAAGATCAGTTTGGTGTCGGTGCCGTCCTTGCGGATAGCAGGGCAAAGCCCCATGCCTTCAAAATAATTGTTGGGGGAATCCGAGATGAGTCTCACCGTTCCGCCGCGGTCGTGTATCCTGATGGCGGATCGATTACCTCCTTTTTTCCCGGGAGCGTGATCATTGGGAGCCAGGCGAACGTCCTTCAGGAATACCACTACATCGGAGTCCTTAGGCGCATCGATACTCAGGCAGGTATTCGTGACATTATCATCAGTCGGATACCCTTCGATGCGGTACACCCCCGCCTCGGTTATTTCTACCTGAATCGCTCCGTGTTTCTTCCAGTCGGCCCGCTCATATACATTATAGGTCTGACCGTTTTTAAGATATATCGTCGTCTCTGCGTAAGCGTCCTGGGGGAGGAGAAAGACCGCAAAAAGAACAAGCAGGGATAAGGAAACACTCAGAAGAAAATCTTTCATCCTCATAGACAATTCCTCCTTGATCACGCCCAGGCTTTATTGCTTTACAGTGATTATAGCATAGACTTAGATCAAAAGATCAAAAAAGATAATCATCGCCTTTACTTCCTGATGTGCTGGACCAGGTTGATGGCAATGCCGGAGGGGGAAAGCATCATGGCGGATCTGGCCGTTTCCGTCTCCACCTTGTCCCTGCCGTAGAGGTTCAGAAACCCCCGGTCCCTCAGCATCCGATAGGCCTCATCAAAGTCGTCCACATTCATGCGGATGGCGATCCGGTCTTCATCGGGGAGGGCGTCGGTCTGGGAGATGTCTAGACAAAAGCCGTTGGCATCCTTCATGCGGATGCCTGTTACATCCAGGGCTCCGATCTCCTCCTGCTGATGGCGCCGCTCAAAGCCCAGGGCCTCGAACAGTTCCACCATGGCTTCTGCATCCCTGGTCACGATCTGCGGGTTGAACGTCGTGATCTTCATGTCTTTCCTCCTTTTTCATGAAATTGATCGGCTCGGAACTCTCGATCAGTCCCTTTTCCATTTCTTCACCACAGTACGGACACTTCATTTTC
>CADBQT010000252.1 GCA_902796875.1 uncultured Eubacteriales bacterium | reverse complement strand
GCCTGGACCGGACACTGGGCCAGCACCTCGATGAAGGAAAAGCCTCTGTGTTCCAGACCTTCGGCGATGGCTTTCTCCAGCTGGACCGGATGGGCCGTCGTCCACCGGGCCACGTGGCTCGCCCCCAGGGCCAGCACCAGCTTGCACCCGTCCATGGGCTCGTCGTAAGCTCCGTAGGGAGAGGTCTTCGTCTTGGATCCTTCCGGCGTGGTGGGGGATTTCTGTCCTCCCGTCATACCGTAGATGTAGTTGTTGACCATGATCACCGTCAGGTCGATGTTTCTGGACGCGGCGTGGACCAGGTGGTTTCCGCCGATGGCCATGCAGTCCCCGTCGCCGGTGAAGACAACGATCTTCTTGTCCGGCCGGGCCAGTTTCAGCCCTTCCGCAAAGGCAATGGCCCTCCCGTGCATGGTGTGCATGACGTCCAGCTGATAGTAACAGGGGATCCAGGATGAACAGCCGATGCCGCTGACACAGGCCACGTCATTTCTTACCCCCAGTTTTTCCATGGCGGACATGGCCGCATACTGTACGATGCCGTTTCCGCAGCCCGGGCAGAACAGGGTCGGCAGGGATTCCGTCTTGATGTAGTCCTTATACAGTTTATTCATCGACGCCCACCTCCTCCAGGATCCGATCCAGGATCTCCTTTGGCGTATGGATGTTTCCTCCGCACTTCGGCATGGAGACCACCTTCTTGTGGGGCAGGGCCCGCTGGATCTCACGATAGTACTTGCCCACGTTCATCTCGGGAACGATGACCAGATCCACGTCCTTGGTCGCCTCCCGAAGGAGATCCTCCGGGAAGGGCCAGACGGTGTTGATCTTCACCAGGCCCACCAGCAGGTGGCTGTAGTCCGTCTTCATGGTCCGGCTCACCCCTCTTCGGAAGATGTCCCGGACCGCCCGGAACCTGTGAAGCACCCGGTCGTCCTTGATGCCCCGGGCCTTCTTGACCGTATTCAGAGCCGGCCGGGCCACGGAGCCCCAGGCCACGATGGCCACATCCGCATCCTCCATGCAGAAGGTGGAGATGTCGGCGATCATGTCCACGTTGTCCTCGATCTTGCTGGTGAGCATCTCGATGAACTCACCGCTCTTGTCCGGCAGGTGTCCGATCCGCCGCCCCAGCTCGTCGTGAAGCTGGCCTTCCACCAGGGTGTTGGCTCCCTGGAAGAAATCCGCCGACGGAGATATGGCGTAGCTTTTGACGGGACGTTTGAAGGTCCGATTCTGGGAATGGATGGAGATCTTCTCCCGCATGTGACCCACCACCTCGTCGGCCAGGAGGATCACCGGGGTCCGGAACTGTTCGGCCAGATCGAAGGCCTTCACCGTGAAGTCGTACATCTCCTGAACGGAGGAGGGTGCCAGCACGATGATGCCGTAATCCCCGTGGCTTCCGTACCGGGTCTGATAGATGTCCTGCTGCGAGGACAGGGTGGGCTGGCCCGTGGAAGGACCGCCTCGCTGGACGTTGACGATGACCACCGGGGTCTCGGTGACCGCCGCGAAACCGATGGCCTCCTGCATGAGGGTGTACCCGGGTCCGGAGGTTGCCGTCATGGCTCTGCTGCCGCCCCACCGGGCGCCGATGATGGCGCAGGCGGAACCGATCTCATCCTCCATCTGAATAAATGCGCCGCCGGTCTTCTGCATCTCCCCGGCCATCATCTCGATGATCTCCGTGGAGGGAGTGATGGGATAGCCGGCGAAGAACCGGCACCCGGCATAAAGCGCTCCCTTCGTACATGCCTCATTGCCCTGGAGGACAACTTGCGTCAAGGCATTTTTGTCTTTTTCCATGATGTCTCGTCTCCTTTACGCTCTCATGGGTTTCCTGGTTTAACGTTTATCTGTCATATCCCCAAGCCAGAGCCCGGCGGGCCGATTCATCTATCTGTGCCTGCACCGCCCGGACCGCCGCTTCTTTGTCCCGGCTTTCCAGGGCGCGGTAGATGGCTTCGTGTTCCCGGTAGATCTCCGGGAAGCAGTCCTCCCGCTTCAAGGTCTCCGACTGAGCATAATGAACATAGCCGTGATAGGTATCCAGCGCC
Source organism: uncultured Eubacteriales bacterium (assembly GCA_902796875.1). GTDB lineage: Bacteria > Bacillota > Clostridia > Peptostreptococcales > Anaerovoracaceae > Lentihominibacter. The sequence continues at coordinate 7,688 of CADBQT010000252.1, read as the reverse complement.
TGGACGATGAACCGGCTCCCGGACATGGCGTGAAGGATGCGTTGAAACTCGGCGCAGCTGTCCAGCAGCTGCTCGTGAGAATAGTGCTGCATGTACTGCCGCAGATTCTCCAGCTCCTCCTTCATCCGTTTCAGGGAGGCGATATCCGCCCGATCCACTGCCCGTTGGATCGCCATGGATTCCACGGCTTTGCGGACGGCGTAGATATCCGCCACGTCCTCCCGGGTAAGTCCCCGGGCGAAGCACCCCTTGTGAGGGATGTGCTCGATCAGCTGCTCCTTCTCCAGCTCTGCGAAAGCATCCCGGACCGGCGTACGGCTCACCTTGAGCTCGTCGGCGATCCGGCTTTCCGTAAGCTTTTCGCCCATGGCATAGTCGCCTTTGATGATCCGCTCCCGTAGGATCTCGGTCACTTCCTCCGCCAGAGAGATCCCTGTATTGACTTCTTCCGGCTGCATTGCGATTGCCCCTTTCTTATAAAGTGCTTATAGCTGCGCTTTACAGCAGGTGGTTCTCAATGACCTGGGTCTCGGGATGGAAGTCCTCGATCTGCAGATAGTACTCCGCGGCATCGAAGAAAGCCTGCATCGGCGCCAGACCGATCACTTCCGTTCCGATCACGTTGACCCCGTATCTGGCCGCGTCCCTTCTCACCTGTTCCAGCACGCGGTGGAGAGGAGTCACGTTAAAGTTGGTCATATTGATGGAGACCTGGGCGATGTTTCTGTCCTCCAGAAGGAGACCCATGGCCTTGACACAGTCGAATCCGCCCTTGGCTTCCCGGATCACCGTGGCGCACTTCTTGGCGATCTCCTCGTTGTCCGTTCCCAGGTTGATGTTGAATGCGATGAGGGGCGGGCGTCCGCCGACGGCAACGCATCCGCCGGTGGGATGGATCCGCTGTCCGCCGAAATCGGGGATCCAGTCGGGATCCTGTACTTTCTCCGCCATGCCTTCGAACTGGCCTTTGCGGATCTTGGCCAGGTTCTTCCGGTGAGGCGCCGTGGCCGAATCTTCATAGAGGAATACGGGCAGGTCCGCCTCCGCGGCGATCCGCTCCCCCACTTTCCGGGAAAGCTCCACGCATTCTTCCGTCGTCGCTTCCTTGATGGGAATGAAAGGCATGACGTCCACACAGCCCATTCTCGGATGACCGCCTTCGTGCTTGGTCAGGTCGATGAGCTCCACGGCCTTCTTGGCCAGTTTCACGCTGGCTTCTTCACATCCCTCCGGGCTTCCCATGTAGGTGATGACGGTCCGGTTGTGATCCTCGTCGGAGGAATAGTCCAGCAGGGTGCATCCCGGGGTGTTGCGGATCTGATCCACACATGCCTCGATGATCTCCTTGTTTCTGCCTTCGCTGATGTTGGGTACGCTTTCGATGATCTTTGCCATTTACAGTGCCTCCTCGATTTCTCCGTAGATCCTTCTTGCGATAACTTCTCCGTCGGCGAGCATCTTCTTCCCCGCCTCTTCATATTCCTTCGCCAGGGCTTCGTCTTTCACTCCCGGCAGGTTGATCTTCACGTTGAGCCATGCTCCCCGCATGCAGGCCATGAAATTGAGCACGCCCACGCCGTAGTCGCTGTCGCAGTTACGGTTGTAGTGGTTCTGGAGTTTTTCCGCCAGACAAAGGCCTTCCCACGCCATTTCCATGACCCGGTAAGGTACCTTGGTCGCTTCCAGGGTGCCGTCGGCGATGGCCTGTTTTCTCGCCGCCTTTTGCTCCTCCGTATCCTTGGGCATCTTGAAGGCCGCCGCCACCAGGTTGAAGGCCTCCGTGTCCTCGTCCACGGCACGGGCGAATCCTTCGTAGAGGGCGCCCGCTTTCTCCCGGACCTCTGCGCAAAGGGCATGATCCTCGGCATACTTTTCCTTGGCTGTGGTCAGGTCACAGACCATGGCCAAAAGGGCCGCTCCCTGGGTCCCGGCCAGCGCGCTGACCGAGCCGCCGCCCGGAGCCGGAGCATCCGAGAGCAGTACGTCCAGGTATTCGTTCAGTTTCATTTCGATCAGTTTCATTCCTGCTGTCCTCCTTCTCATTCCATGTATCGGTGGGGGATTTACTTCATCATCACGCCTTTTTTCATCACGTGCTTCGCCAGGTTCGATCCGAACCGGTAGCAGACCATCTCGAAGTCCGGGGCATCCCAGATCACCAGGTCCGCCTGCTTGCCCACTTCCAGTGTTCCGGTCTGATCACCCTTGCCGCAGGCGCAGGCCGGGTTGATGGTCACCGCGGTGAGCACCTCTTCCGGTGTGAGCTTGTACTTCAGGGAGCCCAGGTTGATGGCAAACTGAAGGTTCAGGGACGGGCACGAGCCCGGGTTAAAGTCGCTGGCGATGGCCACGGGGATGCTCTTTTCCACCATCCTCCGGGCCGGAGCATAGGTCTTGTCCAGATAGAAGGATGTGGCCGGAAGCAGCATGGCGGTGGTCCCGCCGGCTGCCATGGCGTCCATGCCCTCTTCCTCGATGGCGATCAGATGCTCCGCGGAAGCCGCTTCCAGTTCGCCTGCCAGCTGGGAACCGCCGATGGCTTCGATCTCATCGGCATGGATCTTAAGACCGAATCCCAGCTCCGCCGCCTTCTCAAGGTATGTCCGGCTCTGGCCGGCGTTGAAGACGGAGTCTTCGCAGAAGATGTCGCAGAACTCCGCAAGTCCCCGCTCCCGGATCTCCGGCATCAGTTCCTCGCAGCACATCCGAATGTACTCGTCTCCCCTTCCCTCGTATTCCGGGGGCACGGCGTGGGCGCCCATAAAGGTGGCGGTCACGTCCATGGGATGGTTCTCATCCAATGCGTGGATGACCTGAAGCATCTTCAGTTCGTTTTCCCGGTCCAGACCGTAGCCGCTTTTGGCCTCGCAGGAGGTCACGCCGAAACCCATCATCTCATCGAGAAAGGCGTAGGCTTTGCCGTACAGTTCCTCCACGGAGGCTTCCCGGGTCTTTCTTACCGTGTCCAGGATCCCGCCGCCGGCCCGCAGGATGTCCAGATAGTCGGCTCCTGCCAGCTTCATGGCGATCTCGTGCTGGCGATAGCCGCCGAAGATCAGGTGGGTGTGTCCGTCCACCAGTCCCGGCGTCACCAGATTGCCCTCGGCGTCGATCTCCTCGTCGAAGGGTCCTTCGGGGAGCTTGCCGCCTTCGGTGATCTGACTGATCACGCCATCTTCGATGACGATGGCCGCGTCGGCGTATTTTTCGTTTGCTCCCTGTTTGCTTCCCTTGTGGCTGTAGCTTCCCGTGGGGGTCTGCAGACAGCCGATATTCCTGATCAGTGTTCTCTTCATATTCTGATCCTGTCCTCCTCGTTTCCGTTCCCTTTTATTTCACATACTCGTCGACGATCTTATCCACCAGATCATCCGCAGCGATGTAGGGGATGGTGATGTGGCCTTTGCCTGCGTAGCCGTCGTTGTAGGCTACGGAGGTCTCTACGGCGTTTTCGTTTCTCGCCCAGTTTCTCCGGGCAACGCCGCCCATGACGTCCCACATCATGGCGGAGTGGAGGATCTTATCCACTCTCTCGCTTCCGTCCAGGAGCAGGCCGAAGCCGCCGTTGATGGCTTTGCCGATGCCTACGCCGCCGCCGTTATGCAGGGCGCAAAGGCTCATGCCTCTTGCCGCATTTCCGGCAAAGCACTGGACCGCCATGTCCGCCATCACGTTGGAGCCGTCCTTGATGTTGGAGGTCTCCCGGAAGGGGGAGTCGGTTCCCGATACGTCGTGGTGGTCTCTTCCCATCATGACCGGGCCGATCTTGCCTTCCCGGACCAGCTTGTTGAAGGCCAGGCCGATGTCTCTTCTTCCCTCGGCGTCCTGATAGAGGATCCGCGCCTGGGTGCCGACCACCAGCTTGTTCTTCTCCGCATCCCGGATCCAGATCCAGTTGTCTCTGTCCTGTCCCCGGCGGTTGGGATCGATCACATCCATGGCCGCCTGGTCGGTGGCTCTCAGGTCTTCCGGTTTACCGGAAAGGCATACCCACCGGAAGGGCCCATATCCGTAGTCGAAGAGCACCGGTCCCATAATGTCCTCCACGTAGGAGGGCCAGATGAATCCGTCTTTGTCGTCCACGCCGTTCTTGGAGATCTCCTTGACGCCGGCGTCGTACATGGCCTTCATGAAAGAGTTGCCATAGTCGAAGAAGTAGGTCCCCTTCTCGGTCAGCTTCTTGATGGCCTGATAGTGTCTGTGGAGAGACGCATCCACCATCTCGCAGAACATGTCTCTGTCGGAGTGGAGCATCTCGGTACGTTTCTGGAAAGTCAATCCGACCGGGCAATACCCTCCATTGTATACGTTGTGGCAGGAGGTCTGGTCGGAGAGAAGGTCGATGTGGAAATCTCTCTTGACCGCATCCTCCAGAAGGTCGACGATGTTGCCCCAGTAGGCGATGGAGATGCCTTCCTTGGCCGCCAGCTTTTCTTCCGCCAGCCTGAACACTTCGTCCAGATCTTCGCAGACCACGTCGACCCAGCCCTGGCTGTGCCGCGTCTCGATCCGGGACTTGTCCACCTCGGCGAAGATGCCCACCGCGTTGGCGATGTTGGCCGCCTTGGGCTGGGCTCCGCTCATGCCGCCCAGACCGGAGGAGACGAAAGTGTGACCGGAAAGGTCTCCGTCTTCAGGAATGCCCAGTTCCTTTCTTCCCGCATTGAGTATGGTGTTGAAGGTCCCGTGGACGATACCCTGGGGTCCGATGTACATCCATCCGCCGGCGGTCATCTGGCCGTAGTTGGCTACGCCCATCTGCTCCGCGATTTCCCAGTCCTCCAGGTTGTCGTACATACCCACCATCATGGAGTTGGTGATGATGACCCGGGGAGCTTCCGGCTTGGAGGGGAAAAGGCCCAGGGGATGACCGGATTCCACCACCAGGGTCTGATCCTCGGTCATGACCTCCAGATACTTCTTGATCAGCCGGTACTGGAGCCAGTTCTGACAGACCTGTCCCGTCTCACCGTAGGTGACCAGCTCGTAGGGATAGAGGGCGACCTCGAAGTCCAGGTTGTTGTCGATCATGACCTGGAAGGCTTTGCCCGCCAGGCACTTTCCTTCATACTCATCGATGGGCTTGCCGTAAAGCCGGCCCTCCGGCCGATAACGATAGGCGTAGACCCGTCCGTAGGTCTTCAGCTCTTCCATGAACTCGGGGGCCAGGGTCTCGTGGAGTTCTTCCGGCACATACCGCAGGGCATTCTTCAGAGCGATCTTGGTCTGGGCTTTCGTCAGGCGGAAGCCCCGGTCCGGCGCTCTGCGGATCCCTTCCTGAAACTCGGGATATTCGGGCAGCTCGTTGCCCAGTTTGATGGTCATTGCTCTGCAGATGGTTTTGTTGTCCAACATATCACTACCTCCTGTGTCTTCCGATTACTTCAGCGGGGTGATCTTCTCGACCACATCGATGATCTCGCCGTCCTTGACCAGTTCGTCGAACTTGGCCAACTCGTCCAGCATGACGATGTCTTCCTCGATGGGGTCTGATTTCGTACGAATGTATTCATAGGCTGCCCGGGTGGCCGGTGCCAGCTGATCGATGCCGTGCTGACCCATACACTGACGGAGCCAGATGCCCTGGGCCGCCGCGGAAAGCTCGATGCCCAGCACCTTCTGGGCGTTGTCCAGGACCATGGCTGCCGTTCTGGCCGCCGTGGTTCCCATGGACACGTGGTCTTCCTGGTTGGCCGATGTGGGGATGGAGTCCACGCAGGCCGGATGGTCGTAGACCTTGTTCTCCGATACCATGGATGCCGCCGCGTACTGGGCGATCATGTAGCCGGAGTGGAGTCCGCCGTGCTTGGTGAGAAATGCGGGCAGGCCCTCGGAGGTCGCCGGGTTGACCAGCCGCTCGATTCGCCGTTCGGATACGTTGGCCAGCTCGGAGATGGCGATCTTGAGGAAGTCGAAAGCCAGCGCCATGGGCTGTCCGTGGAAGTTTCCGCCGGAGATGACCTCATCGTCATCGGCAAAGACCAGCGGATTGTCGGTGACCGCGTTCATCTCGCGGGATACCACGTCATAGACATAGTTGATGGCATCCCGGGATGCTCCGTGGATCTGGGGTGCGCACCGCTGGGAATATGGATCCTGTACTCTTGTCTTGTGAAGGGGTCTGGCGTTCTCCGATCCTTCCAGCAGGTTCCGGAGGTTCTCCGCCTCGATGATCTGGCCTTCCTGTCCCCGGATCTCGTGGATCTTCGGGTCATAGGCCTTGCGAATGGCATGCTGGGCTTCGCCGGTCATGGCTGCGGCGATGTCGGCGATCTTCAGCAGCTTCATGGCGTCCCACAGAACGTTGACGCCGACGGCGGTCATCATCTGGGTACCGTTGTTCAGGGCCAGGCCTTCCTTGGCCGCCAGTTCCACCGGCGTGATGCCTTCCTTTTCCATGGCCTCTTTCGCCTCGACGATGTCGCCTTTGTATTCGACCATGCCCTCGCCGATCAGGCCAAGGGCGATGCAGGACAGGGGCGCCAGGTCACCGGAGGATCCTACGGATCCCTTCTCGGGAACGATGGGATGGATCCCGGCGTTTAACATATCCACCATGGTCTGCACCGTGGACAGCCGGATCCCGGAGTAGCCCCGGGACAGGTTGTTGCTTCTTAAAAGCATGGCTGCCCGCACGTAGTGGGTGGGGTAGGCTTCTCCCATGGCGCATGTGTGGCTGATGATCAGATTCTTCTGCAGCTCCGCCGTCTCTTCAAAAGATATGGGAACGTTGGCAAACTTGCCGAATCCGGTGGTCAGGCCGTAGATGATGGCCTTTTCCTCCAGCTTCTTTTCCACATATGCGCGGGAACGATTGATGGCTTCCTTCGCATCTTCTGCGATCTCCACTTTCTCTCCGTCACGGCAGACCCGAATGACATCTTCGATGGTCAGATCACGTCCGTTGATTTTGATCGTCATAACACATCCTCCTGTTTTCGCTTATTCGTTTGTCTTCTTCTTGGATTATACCTTCCCTTTTTATTGAATTCTACATTTTCGGAAAATTTGGCAACAGGGTATCATAGTAAAGCGATGGCGTAGTTTAGCGGTTTTCCGGCATAATGAAGAAGCGCCCCTCGCCGTTTTGGCCAGGGGCGCCGTGAGCACGATGTCTAAGCTCCATGTGCTTCGGATCTTGCCGTAATCACAATAGCCTTCAGAAGCGGAAGTCTCCGCTTCGGCCGCCGCTCTTGGCGACCAGATGAATATCCCGGATGACCATCCTCTTGTCGATGGCCTTGCACATATCGTATATGGTGAGGAGGGCTGTGGAAACTCCGGTGAGGGCTTCCATCTCCACCCCGGTCTTCCCGTCGGTGACCGTACGGCAAGTAGCCCGGATCTCTCCCTTCTCTTCGTTCACCTCGAAGGTCACCTCCGAATTGTTCAATGCCAGAGGATGACACATGGGGATCAGGTCCGCCGTCCGTTTGGTGGCGGCGATCCCCGCCACCTGAGCCACGGTGAGCACGTCTCCCTTTTTCACTGTATGAGAGGTGATGGCTTCCATCACTTCGGCGGATACGGCGATGGTGCCCTCCGCCTGGGCGACCCTGCGGGTAACGTCTTTTTCGGAAACGTCCACCATGCGTGCGTTTCCCTGTTCATCGAAGTGGGTAAAATCCATAGTTTCCTCCTGCCGGCTCATGTGACCGGCGACTTCCCTGCCTCGGGGCTCATCCCTT
>CADBQT010000251.1 GCA_902796875.1 uncultured Eubacteriales bacterium | reverse complement strand
GGCCTCGGGAATATCGTCTTCCACCGTAGGCTCTTCCCGGTCTTCCGGCGCCGGTTCGTCCTCCGGTTTTTCGTCGTCCTTCTTTCTGACCACCGGCTTAGCCTTCATGGTCATGTCGTCGTAGGTCATGACCCGGGGCTTGAACTTCGCATTCTTGCCCTGCTCGGCGATAGTCTTCTCCAGCTCTTCCAGCTTGCGGTTTTCTTCTTCCTGGGCTCTGGCCTTTTCTTCTCTGGCTCTGGCCTTGCGGAGCTTGTTCGCTTCTCTGGCTTCGCTGCGGTTCTTCTTTTCCGTCTCCGCCATCTTGGCCTGGAGTTCCTCGCCCAGCTGCTCCGGCGTCTTCTCACCATTAAACAGCTGTACGAACTGCTGGCCGTCCAGGGTCTCCACTTTCAGCAGACCTTCGGCCACGTTGCGCAGCTGGTCCATGTGTTCCTGAAGGATCTTGGTGGCGGCGGCGTAGGCTTCCTCGATGATGGCCTTGATCTCTTCGTCGATCTCGGATGCCGTTTCCTCGGAGTAGTTCTTCCGGGTGGAGAAATCCTTGCCCAGGAAGACCTCGTCGGAGGAACTGTAGTTCACCGGCCCAAGCTTGGTGCTGAATCCGTACTTGGTGACCATCTCCCGGGCGATGTCCGTGGCTCTCTGGATGTCGTTGGATGCGCCGGTGCTGATGTCGTCCAGGGTCAGCTGTTCGGCGACACGGCCGCCCAGCAGGTGGATGATCTGCTCCCGCATATCTTCCTTGGTGCCATAGCTCTTGTCCTCTTCCGGCAGGATCATGGTGAATCCGCCGGCCCTGCCTCTGGGGATGATGGTGATCTGATGCACCGGATCCGTCTTGGGCAGGACGTGAGCGACTACCGCGTGTCCCGCTTCATGGTAGGCCGTCAGCTTCCGCTCTTCCTCGTTGATCACCCGGCTCCGTTTCTCGGGACCGGCGATGACCTTGGTGATGGCCTCTTCGATCTCGTCCATGCGGATCTTCAGGCCGTTTCTTCTGGCGGTCAGAAGGGCCGCCTCGTTAAGCATATTCTCGATGTCCGCCGGGGTGAATCCCGGGGTTCTTCTGGCGAGGACCTTCAGATCCACGCTCTCGTCCAAAGGCTTGTTCCGGGAATGGACGCGGAAGATCTCCTCTCTTCCCAGGATGTCCGGAACGCCGATGACGATCTGGCGGTCGAACCGGCCCGGCCGCAGAAGGGCAGGGTCCAAAACGTCGGGACGGTTGGTGGCCGCCAGGATGATGATCCCGGCGTTCTCCGCAAATCCGTCCATCTCCACCAGCAGCTGGTTCAGGGTCTGCTCCCGCTCGTCGTGACCGCCGCCCAGGCCTGCGCCTCTCTTACGGCCGACGGCATCGATCTCGTCGATGAAGACGATGCAGGGGGCGTTTTTCTTCGCCTGCTCGAACAGGTCTCTCACCCGGGAGGCGCCGACGCCGACGAACATCTCCACGAAGTCGGAGCCACTGATGGTGAAGAAGGGCACGCCCGCTTCTCCGGCGGTGGCCTTGGAGATGTAGGTCTTACCGGTTCCCGGAGGGCCTACCAGGAGAATTCCTTTAGGGATCCGGGCGCCCAGACTGTTAAATCGGGCCGGGTGTCGGAGGAAGTCCACGATCTCCTGCAGCTCTTCCTTTTCTTCTTTCAAACCGGCAACGTCCTTGAATGTGATCTTTTTCTGGTCGTCCTTCTGAAGCTTGGCCTTGCTCTTTCCAAAGGCCATGGCCTTGCCTCCGCCTCCGCTCTGCTGCATGATGAACCAGAAGAGGAACACCATGAGCCCGACCATGATGAGTGTCGGCAAAAGACTGATCCATATGGATTCCTTCTTCGGGGCCGGACTCTTGAGTTTCAGTTTCCCCTCCTTGACCTGGGGCATGACGTATTCTTCGTAGATAAAGTTCAGGTCCACTACGCTGGCCACGTAGGCGTAGACCTTCTTGCCCGAGGTGAGCTCAGCCGTCAGCTTGGTTTCTTCTACCTCCAGGCTCTCCACCTCGCCGGCTTTCAGGTAACCGATCATGGTGGATTCCTTGACCTCTTTTACCTCCGGCTGACTGTCCAGATTAAAAAACCATACGAATCCAAACACCAGTGCGCATATGACGATCCATACGGTGATACTTCGGCGTCTTTTGTTCAATCTATCGTTCCTCCCGATTTTGTGTCTTTCATACAAAAATGCAGGGTTATTTTACCATGAAGACCCTGAATTTTCAATGTTGCCCCTGTGGATTTTTGTGTTTTTTACCGAAAACGGCACCTTGCTAAACCGTGGGCGGTTCACGTGCGGAAGGGATCGATCCTTTTACTGCTTTTGCACGCTCATAACTGAGGCCGTGTCAGTCCCTCTCTCATAATGACTGCCTCTTCCTTCTCTTCCTCACTTCAAAGTCAGTAAGGTCACCGATAATACTGTCTTTTTATCCTTGCTCAGATCCCATGGTCAGTAAAAGTCTTCCTGCCAGCATTTGTTCTGGGAAGGGGCGCTCTCATTTACTGACAGCCCAAAATAACACAAGACTGTTCGACAGTAAATGGGCAATATGTTTGTG
>CADBQT010000250.1 GCA_902796875.1 uncultured Eubacteriales bacterium | reverse complement strand
GACTGGAGCGGGCTCCTTCTCTTCGCCGCTTTCTTCATCTTCTATGTCCAGCTGCCGGGACAGCTGATCGTCCGGGCTCTGGGGGTCCGCCCTCAGCATCTGTCCACGATCCTGAGCACCGGCTTTTTCATCGGCTGGGCTTTTGTGGTGCTCCAGTATTTCATCGCGGACCTGATCCATACGGACATCCTGCTCTACGGGGTGGGCCCGGTCTTCTCCATCCTCTATCTGATCGGCCTTATCCGGCGGATCCGGGGCGGGCAGAAGATCAGCTTCCGCTTCAGCCGGCTGTCCACGGCCCTGTGCATCTTCGTGGCCGGAGCGTTGCTTTTGGCCATGCTGGAGACCCAGTACCGTTACCTTTCGCCGGAGTTCGACCAGATGACCTACATGAACTCGGACACCGGTTTTCACATCGGTCTGATCAACGCCCTGTCCCACGGGTATCCTCTCGAGGCCCCCTGGTTCTCCGGGCTGTACTTCGCCTATCACATTTTCACCGAACTGCTCTATTCCGTGCCGGTGCGGCTGTTCGGCCTCACCTCGGATGTGGCCCTTCTGACCTGCGGGCCGTATATGACCGCCTTTGCGGTAAGCACGTCCCTCTACTCCGTCTTCCGGGAGATGACGAAGCGCAAGGAGCGGGCCGGCCTCTACTGTCTGGCCATCCTCATGGCCAACATCTTCGTCGCCCGGTCCATCGACTGGTCCATCGCCTTCCACTTCCTCTTCAAGAACGAGAACGTGACGGGCTACGGAGTCAGCGGATCCATCGTGTTCATCCTGCTCCTCAACTACTGGTACCAGTCCTGGTCCAAAGGCGAATCTTCCTGGAAGAAACTGATCCTGGTGACGGCCCTTCTCATGCTGATCACCGGCATCAAGGGGCCCTTCGGCCTGGTCATGGTGGGCGCCCTCTGGGGGACCATGGTGGTCGGTTTTGTTCTCAGAAAAGTCCCCATCAAGACGGTGCTCCCCCTGGTGCTTCTGACGCTGGGTTTCCTGGTGGTCTACATGACCGTTCTGGGGTCCAAAGGCCAGGGCAACACGGGAGACTCCCTCTTCGCGCTGGCGAAGATCGTGGATATCTGCTTCTATAAATCCTGGATCGTCGGCCTGACCAAGAGCCTGGGACTTCCCCTCATCGTCAGGTACGGGGCCCTGCTGGCGGCGTTCGTCTTCTTCATGCTCACCGCCTTCTTCTTCCCCTTCGTCATCGGATACATCAGAGAGCTCGTCCTGGTGGTCATCGGACGAAAGGAATTCGACTTCGCCCGGGTGGTGGTCTACGCCGCGTGTCTGGTGGGATTCATCGCCGTAATGGTCCTGAACTACCACGGCCACAGCCAGATCTACTTCGGTTTCGTCACCGTGTTCTTCGCGCCTCTGGTCTCCTTCTGGTTCTTCGAGGACATGGAGAAGAACCGGGGCGTCCTCATGCAGATCATTCGGGTCATCTTCTTCATCAGTCTGCTTCTGTCCACCCTGGGCCTTTGTCACCACGTGATGGATATGGTGGATGAAGACGCAGGCATGGCCGATCCCAAGGCGACCTCCGACCGGTACCTCAGCATCAGCCGGGACGAGTATCACGCCATGCGCTGGATCGACGAGAACACCCCCAGGGATTCCCTGCTGGCTACCGACCGGTACTACAGCTGTCCCCTGGCCAAATACGAACTGCGAAATCGGTGGGACAACCGGTTCTTCCTCTACGCCGACTACTCCGACCGGACCTGCTACCTGGCCGGGTCCGGCTACGTCCTCAGGACCTCCCAGATCCCCATGCGGGAGGAGCGGATCCAGATCAACGATCAGCTCTTCGATCCCAACAACGAAAAGCGGGGCGATCTGGCCCGGAAACTGGGCGTGGACTACGTGGTGGTCTCCCGTCAGTTCGACCCGCCCAAGGGCCTGGCCAGCGAGGATTACGAGCCCTGCTTCACCAACAAGGATGTCATAATTTACCGGATCACCCAGTAGATTTCATCTGTTCTACATAATCCTGCCGTATATTGACCGTGGAGGTAAAACGCCATGAAAAGAACAACGATCATAGCACTCATGTCCGCCCTCATGCTCATCTTCTCCACAGGAATCTTTCTGACTTCCTGCGGGATCGGCGACGAGGCGGATACGGAAGAGGAAATCCTCTATCAGATGAACGAAGGCGAGGACGGAGTACAGACCGCCACCGTGGATAAGAAGACGGCCGATAAGGCCAAGAAGCTGAACGAAAACGAAGAGAACTTCTACGGCACCTGGGTCGCCTATGGCGGCGATGCGGAGAATCTCTACGGGAATCTCGAAGTCACCATCAATGAGGACGGCACGGTGAAGATCCTGGTTACCGACGAGAAAGATGCCGGCACCTGGGAAAAGATCGACGGAGGCATCTCCTACACCGCCGAGCTGATGAGCGGCAAGATCTACTACGGGCCGACCTGCACGATGATCATCGAGGACTCCGGCGTCAGCGTCCCCATG
>CADBQT010000249.1 GCA_902796875.1 uncultured Eubacteriales bacterium | reverse complement strand
GAGGCCCTGGTATATGTGAAGGGAAGCTCGGTCGTGACCATCGGTGGCGAGAAGATCGATCTTCAGCCGAAGGTCAGCGGCAAGCAGTTGACGTGGGATCTGAGCAGATACAAGAAGTATGCGACGAAGGCAGTCCATATCACGTATAAGGCGAAGTTTGCGGACGATGCAACGCCGATCCAGATGGAGACCGGAGTAGCCAACAACATCGGCCTGGACATCAACGGAGATCGGATCCCCGGAAACAGCGTCACCGTGAAGACGACGCCTCAGGGTAAGAAGACCCCTTCCAATCCTGGACTGGAGAAGTTCGTGACCACGGAGAAGACGGGCAAGAACAACCGTCATGGAGACCTGGCGGCAGAGGACGAGATCTTCACCTACACACTGGAGAGTTCAGTCCCGAAGAACGCCAGCCGGTTCATCATCGGAGACGAACTGGAGCCGGTACTGTCGTACATCTCTGATTCTGCAGAGGTGCTGATCGACGGCATGGTGGCGACGGACGTGGAGCCCAAGGTCAAGGGGAACAAGATCACCTTCGATCTGAGTGCCTACTGCGCATCGGCGGCAGGCAAGTCGGTATCCATCAGCTTCGATGCCACCATCAGAAGCGGAGCGAAGCTGTCCGACTACATGGTGGACGGCAAGGTACAGATCCCCAACCGGGCGACGTACCAGGTGGATGACAAGATGTTCGAGTCCAACCAGGTTACCGTAACGCCTCCGGGAAGAACTTCCGGCAAGGATAAGGGAAGCAAGACGGGTGACCCGACTATGCTGGGACTGCTTGCAGTGATGCTTCTGGCCGCTGCCGGCGGAGCTCTTGTGGCAGTACGGCGTCGGAAAAAGACTGTTCAATAAATTGGACCTGTAATGCAATCAGTCAAGGCCGTTCGAATGAACGGCCTTGCTTTTGTTTCATCATCGAGTATGGTTAAGAATTACAGCCCGGTGACCCGGTAGAGATAAGAGTCCCGGTTAAGATAGCGGCCCCATTTCTTGCCGTAATATCTGACCCGGACTCTTTTTCCTTTTTTGCGAACGGTCTTGGTCTTGAGCACCCAGCGGTAGTTCTCCACGTGGGCCCGGTAGAAACCGACGTACAGACTGCTGCCGACGTGGAAGACCGACTCCGCTTCATAGCGCCGGTTCAGTTTGATCTGAGACAGATAGTGACCGTCCCAGTCGTACACGGAAAGGACGTTGTAGGGGCGCCGCCCCTTGGGGCTGTTGCAGACCACGATCCGGTCGCCGAAGGAGTCGATCCCCTGATAGACCTGCCGTTCCCATTCATCGGGAACGATGTAGCGGACGGGTCTGAACTTCTCGTCCAGGATCAGGAAGTCCCGCATGGAATAGAGCTGGACCACGTACTGGCGGTGCTTCGCGTTGTAGGCGATGCTGCTGAACCCGTTGTAGCCGCCCTTTTTCTTCAGCCGCTTCTTGTTCTCCTCCGCCAGTTTTTTCGGCAAGGAGACGGACACCCTCTTCACCACCTTCAGGGTCCGGGGATTGATCACCGAGATGGTCTTGCGATCCGGCTTGGCGTGGGCCACGACCAGACGCCGGGTCCGGGTGTTGTAGGTGATGTCGTTGCCGTGATACAGCTTCAGGGGCCTGGAAACGCCGGTGACTTTTTTCGATGAGCGCTTCATCCGGACTACCTTGCACCGGTCTTTGGACCGGTTGTAGAGGAGGTAGTAGATGTGGCCGTTGCCGTAGCAGCTGCCCTGGAGGGTGTCGTATCCGAAGACGCTCTGATCCGCCTCCAGCCGCAGGTTCATCCGCTGACCGTTTTTCTTCATGGCGGTGATCTTCGCCGAGACGGCGGGCTTGTTTCCGACGGGCGGATAGGCGGCGGCCGCTTCTCCCGTTTCCGTTTCCAAAGGCAGGGTGAACACTCCGGCCACCACGACCATGGTCGTGACCAGCATGAACCGCTTCGCTGCGCGGGTTACGATGTGTCCGATTGCCGGGCCTTCATGCCTTTTCATCATCCCGTCCTCCTGCGATACCATTATATGGTAATTCCCTTTGGGACGCAACGAAAAAAATAGGCGTCTCCACCATTGATTATCGAGGATCGGACAGGATTGTACTAAGATTGTATTTAATCGCCCCTTTCTTTGACCGGAGAGGGTGGGGATGTTATATTATACTAAAATGGTAGCAATAAGGGGATCGCTGCTTTTTTGTATTTCAAGACGTGTACGTTTCAGCTTGAGCAAGTTTGTGTAGAAGAGGGAAAAGCAT
>CADBQT010000248.1 GCA_902796875.1 uncultured Eubacteriales bacterium | reverse complement strand
GATGTTTGTTTTTTGTTCTTGTCCGATGGTTTTTCCCGGCTTCGGGCGCAGAGTCGGCGGCAGCGCCATGTGCATGTAAGACGGTTGTCACATCTCGCCCATCCCACGATCCCGCGTTTTCATCCTTCCGTCTGATTTGCGGGAGTCAGGTTCCGCATTTCCTCCCTGACCGGGCCTTGCGATCATTTCCCTTCCTGCTATTCCGAGACCTTCTCTTCCGGCATGCCCGGAGGCTCCTGCAGGTTCAGTTCCTTCTTGATCTGGGTGGTGGAGACCCCCTCCGTCCGGTCCAGATAGACCAGTTCGCAGTAGTCCCGGAGGTACTCGAAGCGTTCGCTTCCTTTCCAGTCGCCGCCCATGACCACCACATCCACCTTGTAGTTGAGCACGTCGTCGATCTTCTGCTCCCAGCTCTCCTCGGGGATGACCAGATCCACGTAGCGGACGGCTTCCAGCATCTCTTTTCTGGTCTCGTAGTCGTGATAGGCCTTCTTGCCTTTGCCCGCATTGAACTCATCCGTGGAGATGGCCACGATCAGGTAGTCGCCCAGAGCCTTTGCCCGCTTCAGCAGGCGGATGTGCCCGTAGTGGAGCAGATCGTATGTACCGTAGGTCAGTACTCGTTTCATGTTCGTATCCTCCTTCGTTTCCGGTCGCTTACGTCGGCGCCGGTTCAGTCACGCTCAGCGGACCATCAGTCTTTGCAGTCCCGCTTCCAGGCCGGAAACGGAAAGCTCGTACATGGGGAACAGCTCCCGCACGTCACGGATGGTAGCCGATCCGTAGATGTAATCCCAGGACTCCTCGTCGATGGGGTTGAGCCAGATCAGTTTCTTGAACCGTCTCCGGAACTTGTTGAACCACTCGATCCCCGTTTCCCGGTTGTAGATGCCGATGATGGCATTGCCCCCGGGCCGGTGAAGCTCCGACGGCGCCATGGCCGCATCGCCCACGAAGATCACCTTGTATTCGCTGTCCAGCTTCCTCAGGACCCACATGGTGTCCACCGAATCCCACTTCTTGCACCGTGGGGTGGTGTACAGGTAATCGTATATGGCGTTGTGGAAATAGTATACCTGAAGATCCTTGAAGTGGTTGGACTTGCTCACCGCCTGAAACAGCCGGTTGCAGATCCGACTGTAGGGGAGCATGGAGCCGTCGGAATCGATGAGGAGCAGTACCTTCACCGAATTCTTCCGGGGCCGTCGCCACTCCAGGCTCAGCCGTCCCGCGTTGTTGCAGGTCTCGTCGATGGTCTCGTCCAGGTCCAGTTCTTTCTCCGCCGTATCCACCCGGGTGGAGTACTGGCGCAGCTTGCGAAAGGCCATCTGAAACTGGCGGATCCCCAGGATGGTGTCCTCCCGGAAATCCTTGAAGTTCCGTTCTCCCGCCACCTGGAGGGCGCTTCTGTGCCGGCTCTCGCCGCCGACCCGGATGCCGGAAGGATTGTAGCCTCCCCGTCCCATGGGGGACGTGCCGCCGGTGCCGATCCAGTAGTTGCCGCCGTGATGCTCTTCCTTCTGCTCCTGGATCCTCTCCCGGAACATGCGCATCAGTTCCTCCAGCTCTCTGGCGAAAAGCTCCTCCTGGCCGTGGTCGTCCAGGTCTCTCTCCAGTTCTCCGTGAGCCAGCCAATCCCAGAACTCCTTGGGCAGGTCCTCCGGCGTGGCGATGCTCCCGAAGTATTCCATGAACACCTGGTCGAATTTGTCGAAATCCGCTTCCGTCTTGATGAGGATGCTCCGGCAAAGGCGGTAGAATCCCGTGAGGGAATTCTTCCCCAGCCCTCTGTCAAGGGCTTCCATCAGAGTCATCCACTCGTTGATGGTCACCGACAGTTCCCGGGCGCGAAGCAGATAAAAGAATTCAAGAAACATTCCTTGCCTCCTCGGATCACCAGCCCCGCAGGGAATAACCCTTCTCCCGGATCTCGTGCATGACCTCGATATCCTCGTTCTTCTTCAGCAACACCCCGATAAAGGGCATCTTCTCCACCAGATCGTCCACGCTGACCCCGCTGATCATGAGCGCCTGTATCCAGTCCAGAAGCTCCGATGTGCTGGGCTTCTTCTGCAGGCTGTCCATCTTCCGGATCTCGTAGAAAGCCTCCAGAGCCTTCTCGCAAAGGGTCTCGTCGATGTCCCCGTAATGGACCTGGATGATCTCCTTCATCTTCTCCGCGTCGGGGAAGGCGATGTAGTGGAAGATGCACCGGCGCAGGAACGCATCCGGCAGCTCCTTCTCCGCATTGGAGGTGATGATCACGATGGGTCGATGCTTCGTGGCGATGGTCTCCTTCGTTTCATGGATGTAAAACTCCATCCGGTCCAGTTCCCACAGCAGGTCGTTGGGAAACTCCAGATCCGCCTTGTCGATCTCGTCGATGAGGAGGACCGCCTGCTGCTCGGAGGTGAAGGCCTCGCCCAGCTTACCCAGCCGGATGTACTGGCCGATGTCGGCCACGTTGCCCTCGCCGAACTGGCTGTCGTAGAGACGCTGCACCGTATCGTACATGTAGAGACCGTCCTGGGCCTTGGTGGTGGACTTGATGCTCCAGATGATCAGCGGCAGGTCGAGGGAATCGGCGATGGCCTGGGCCAGCATGGTCTTTCCCGTTCCCGGCTCGCCCTTGATCAGCAAAGGCTTCTGAAGGGCGATGGCCACGTTGACCGAATCCATAAGATCCGGCGTTACCACATACCCGCTGCTTCCGGTGAATCTGTTCGTCTCCGTCATAATCGATTCCTTTCGTTTACGTTAAATGCTCATGAATATGCTCACCAGGATCGGCACCGATGCCGACAGGATGGCTCCGTTGATAAAGGAGTATACCGCCACGTCCCCATTGGTCGCCCGCTCGATGACCGGCAGGCAAACATCCATGGAGGGAGACCCGCAAAGGCAGTAGCATTCGATGTATCCGATCCGCCGGGCCACCACCGGGGTCAGCAGGATCCCGATGATCTCCCGGAACACGTTATGCATGAAGGAAATGGCGCTCACCCGCATGGAGTACTCCGCCAGCATGGCCGGAGCCAGGGAATACCAGGCGAATCCGGCGCCGATGCAAAGGCTGTCCTGAGCGCTCATGGGCAAAAACAGGCTGGCGATCACCGAGCCTGCCACCATGGCGCCCATGTTGATAAAGGGAAAGAGCAGCACCCGCCATCCCGCCTGGCGGAAGTTCTGGGCGATGGTCCCCTCCATCCCGATGTCCATGCCGATGAGAACCAGCAGGAGGCAAAGGGTCAGGGTGAGCAGATGTCCCGAAATGTTCATAAAGGCATCCGGCAGGACGAAGTATCCGGCCAGAATACCCAGAGCCACGAAGGCCACGATGATGATGGTCAGGCTGTTCACCCGCTTGGGAACAGCTTCCGTGCTCCCGTTTTCTTCGTGCTCCGCCGGGCCCGCACTCGTGCTCCCGGCTTTCTTTCGGCGAAGTCCGCCGGAGTCCGCCCCTCTGTGGCAGACGCCGTACCGGTCGAAGCCCATGAGCCGGCGGGCAACGGTAAAGGCCGCCGTCGTCACCGCCAGGATGATCAGGGTGTAGACCAGGGAAACCAGTCCGATGGTGCTTAAGGAGGCGACGATATCGTCGTTGGCGCCGATCCGGCTGCCCATGAGAAAGACGAGGATCATGATCACCAGGGTCTGCAGTTTACCTAAAAACCCGGGAATGATCCCCCTCTTGGACAGCGCTGAGCCGATGAAATAGCCGGCGACGGTCACCGCCAGATACAGGGCCAGATACGCCACGACTGTTCCTCCTTCCGGGATCCACTCAGGATCCGTAAACTCTCTATAGTCAGAACGCCGCCTGACGGCGGCGTTCCCCTATCCATTCGATGATCTTTGCTTTACTTGCCTGTGTACCTCACGACGGTGGTGCCGCTGTACTTTCTGTAGTACTTGTTGTAGTATTTCTCCGCTCCGGAGCTGACTTCGATGGTGCTCGGGCCCCATCCGTTGCCTCCGGCTTCCACATACCGGCCGCCGCCGCAGTACATCCATACGTGATGCCACTTGCCGCCTTTGGAGCTGTCGCTCAGGATCACGTCTCCCTTTCTCAGCTGGTCGAAGGGCACCTTCTTACAGGTCCCGACGTATCTGAAGCATCCGTACTTCGTCCAGTCGGACGGCGACATGCCGCCGCATCCGCCCTTCTGACAGGACTTGAGGATCGCCTGATTGTTCGCCCCGTGAGCGTAGGCCGCGAAGATGAACGGGTTGCAGCAGTAGGTCTTCTCGTACCCTTTGGGCTTATATTTCTTGTTGGTCCCACAGAAGTAGCAGCCCCGCTTGTGAGCGGCCTTGCCCTTACCGTAGGAGAAACTGTCATCGTTGGCGATGCGGATCGCCCAGGCTACCGCTCCGTTGATGCCCTTCTGGCCTTTGACCGTAAAGGTCTGGTTCAGAAGTGTCACTACGCTGCCGTCTTCCAGATGGACATAGATCCTGTACCGGTAGGTTCCCGGCCCCAGAATGCCGAATTTCACGTAATTGTCCGCTCTGGCGATATCGAAGGTCTTGCTGTTGACCTTAGCGTTGTCATACTTGGCGCCGACCATCCATTTCTGTGTGGATGCATCCACGACGCCGATCTCCAGCCGTTTGATGTCGATGGAGGCTGTGATCTTGCCCTTCAGGGTGAAAGAGGATCCTGACGTCAGGGTCGGCACCTTCGTTGCCCCGTCCAGACTGACGTTCACGCTGAGCCGGGAAGCCGACAGTGCCCGGGAGAAGGGCGAACGGACGACCTTCTTCCCCACATTCCGATAAGCAACTGCTTTGTAGGTATGGGATGTCCCCGGCGCTACCTTCTTGTCCTGGAAGACACGGGTCTTCTGCTTGCTGACCAGCGCGCCGTCCCGATAGAACATGTAGCCGTGGGCCCCGGTGACTTTTCCTGCCGTCACCTTCGGTCCCAGGGCGGAGGATGATGTCAGCAGGGTGGGCTTGGCCAGTCTGGGCACGGCTCTGAACCGCACGCTGAATTTGCCCTTTTTCTTTCCGTTGACTCCTCTCACCTTATACCAGACGGTCTGTCCGGTCTGCCGATTCTTGTCGGTAAATCTGGTTCCCTTGACCGTCTTGATCTTCTTGTACTTGCCGCTCTTACCGGTTGCTCTCCAGACCTCATAGGTCTTCGCCCGCTTGGCCGCTTTCCATTTGATGGTGACCGTGTTGTAGGTGGTCTTGACCACCTTCGGTCCTGTGACCTTCGCCGGTTTGAGCACGCTTGCCGAGGATACCTCCGGCATAGCGAAAGAAACAGCTACGATAAGCATCATTGCCAGAGCAATCAAATGCCTGGCGCTTAACTTCCGCGCGTCCATTCCACGCCCCCTTTCCGGGTTCTTTGTCTGTAAACCAAATAAAACTTCGTCTCCGGCATTCCCCACATGAACGCCGGAACCTCATTATATCCTATTTTTTTCCATTTTGCAAGTTTTTCCAGTTTTGGGCACGTATGGGGGCTCCCTGGAGCCTCTTCGGCCCAGGAGCCCGTTGCCTTTGCTCCCGGATCAGCGGTTGCTGTACATCTTCTCGTAGTACTGCTGATACTCCCCGCTGATGATGTTCTTCCACCAGGATTCGTTCTCCAGATACCAGTCGATGGTCTGGCGGATCCCGTCGTCGAACATGGTGGTCGGCAGCCAGCCCAGTTCACTGTGGATCTTGGCCGGGTCGATGGCGTAGCGGAGATCGTGGCCTTTGCGGTCTCCGACGAAAGTGATCAGAGACTCCGGCTTGCCCACCTGCTTCAGGATAATCTTCACCACCTCCAGGTTGGACTTCTCATTGTGTCCGCCGATGTTGTAGACCTCTCCCACCTTGCCTTCCCGCAGGATCAGATCGATGGCCCGGCAGTGGTCCTCCACGTACAGCCAGTCTCTCACGTTCTCCCCGGTGCCGTAGACAGGCAGTTCCTTGTCCGCCAGAGCGTTGGCGATCATCAGGGGGATCAGCTTCTCCGGGAACTGGTAGGGGCCGTAGTTGTTGGAGCACCGGCTGATGGTCACCGGCAGCCCGTAGGTCCGGTGGTAGGCCATGACCAGCAGGTCCGCCGATGCCTTGGATGCGGAGTAGGGGCTGGATGCGGTCACCGGCATATCCTCGGTAAAGAACAGGTCCGGCCGGTCCAGGGGCAGATCCCCGTAGACCTCGTCGGTGCCCACCTGATGGAAACGGTCGACGCCGTACTTTCTGGAGGCGTCCATGAGCACCTGGGTCCCCAGGATGTTGGTCCGCAGGAAGATCCCCGGATCCTCGATGGACCGGTCCACGTGAGACTCGGCGGCGAAGTTCACCACCACGTCGAACCCTTCCTCTTCGAAAAGTTTGAACACCGTCTCCCGATCCGCCACATCACCTTTCACGAACCGGAACCTGGGCTCATCCATGACAGGCGCCAGGGTCTCCAGATTTCCCGCGTAGGTCAGGGCGTCCAGACAGACGATCTCGTCCTCCGGATGGGCCTTCAGCATATAAAAGACAAAATTCGCTCCGATAAATCCGGCTCCGCCGGTCACCAGGATCTTCATGGTTTCGATCTCCTTTCTCTCACCGCTTCAGCGATCCTCTTCTCTCTATTCTTCCGTCTCGTACGTCGAGAATTCCAGTTCTTCCTTGGTTGCCTCGGGGCAGGGCTTTCTCCCCTCCGGGATCTGGATGACCCGATCGATCTTCATCCCCGCGTAGTATCTCTGCCGCTCCCGGGCAAAGGCAGGACGGGTCACCTGCCAGTACTCCTCGAAGGAACACTTTCCTTTTTTGTAGCGACGGGATACTTCCTCCTGCTCCTGATCCAGAAGCATCTTCCCCGGCCGTCCGATGAACCGGATCCCCTCCGGCAGATCGAAGAGGATGGAGAACCGTTCTTTCAGGTCTCCCCGGTTGAAGGTCAGGAAGTAATTTCCCCTGGTCTGGTCCGCCTGCTCCAGGAAGGTCATCACCTCATCGGTGCGCTCTCCCGGAGAAAGGTCGCCGCCCCACACCAGGATGTTGGGCAGACCGTTGCCGGGAATGGGCCGCTCCTCGAGGCAGGTCTCTCCCAAAAGCATGTGCCGGCAAAGAAGCCTGGCCGCATCCGCCGACTCGTACCGACAGTATTTATCCATAAATTCCGTATCGTCGTATTCCTTGGGAGACCGAAGGGCTTCCATGGCCTCCGCCACCGTCTTCGCCTGTGGGAAGGGGAGGCTGGAGATGGGCTCATAGAGTCCCCGGGTCGCAAAGTATTCTTCCTCGTCATAGGTCAGCAGGACGATCTTCCGACGGGTGACCGCGTAGTCGTAGAACACGCTGGAGTAATCCGTCAGCAGGGCATCCGCCGCGCCCAGGGCCGCGTAGTTTTCGATCCCCTCCGGGAAGGGCTCCACTCTGGAAAGGCCGTCGAAGCTTACGGTCTCCTCCGCCAGAGGATGGACGTTGACGATCATCTTCTCGTCCGGATCGAGGCTCCGGTCGATCTCCTCCAGGATCTCCTGAAGTTCCTCGCCCATGAGATTGGGCCGCCATGTGGGCATGTAGGCGTAGATTCTCCGGACCTGGGAGGATCCGGTGATCGTCTGCCGGACTTCCTGCCGGCTTTCCTCCTCGAAGAAGACGGCGTTTCTCGGATATCCTCCCATGAGGGCCGTCGCCGGACTGATGTCGGCGATCATATAGTCCTCCACCAT
>CADBQT010000247.1 GCA_902796875.1 uncultured Eubacteriales bacterium | reverse complement strand
GCAGTTGGGGATCAGGACCAGTCCGTCGAAAGCGTGAGCCATGGTCATGGTCTCCACGCTGTCCGCGATCAGCTCACGGCTGGGGAGACTGTACTTCATGCCGATATGGCCCATAGCGATGCCGTCGCAGACGCCGATGGCAGGGACCTCGATGGGGGTCCCGCCGGCCATGCGAACGCCGGCCTTGACCGCCTCAGCGACCTTGTCCAGGTGCATGTGACCCGGAACGATCTCGCTCTTGGCGGAGACGACGCCGATGAGGGGCCGGTCCAGCTCTTCCTTCGTGTATCCCATGGCGTAGAAGAGACTGCGCATGGGGGCCCGTTCGGGGCCTTTGGTTACATTATCGCTTCTCATTTTTTCCTCACTTCTTCAGCCAGCTCATCATCTTTCTGAGCTCTTCACCGACTTTGCAGAGCAGGTGATCCGCTTCCTTGCGCCGGGTGGCCAGGAATCTGGCCTGTCCGCCGGCGTTGAATTCCTGAATGAATTCGGAGGCGAAGGTGCCGTCCTGGATCTCGGAGAGAACGTTCTTCATTTCCTTGCGGGTCTCCTCGGTGATCAGACGCCGTCCCGTCCGGTAGTCGCCGTATTCCGCCGTGTTGGAGATGGAGTATCTCATCTTGTCGAAACCGCCTTCGTTGATCAGGTCGACGATGAGCTTCATCTCGTGGATGCACTCGAAGTAGGCCATCTCAGGAGCATAGCCCGCTTCCACCAGAGTGTCGAAGCCAGCCTTCATCAGCTCGGTCACGCCGCCACACAGGACAACCTGCTCGCCGAAGAGATCGGTCTCCGTCTCTTCCTTAAAGGTGGTTTCCAGGATGCCCGCACGTCCTGCGCCGATGCCGCTGGCATAGGCCAGAGCATAGTCCTTGGCTTTGCCGGAAGCGTCCTGATAGACGGCGATGAGGGAGGGAACTCCTCTGCCTTCCGTGTACTGGCTTCTGACCGTGTGGCCAGGGCCTTTGGGAGCGATCATGATGACGTCGAGATATTCCGCCGGCTGGATCTGCTGGAAGTGGATGTTGAATCCGTGAGCGAAGCAGAGGACGTTGCCTTCCTTCATGTGAGGGGCGATCTGCTCCCGATAAACGGCAGCCTGGATCTCATCCGGCATGAGGATCATGACGATATCGCCGGCTTCCGCGGCTTCCTCGATGCCGAGGACCTTGAGGCCCGCAGCTTCCGCCTTGGGAACGTGGGCAGAGCCGGGACGAAGGCCGACGACGACGTTGGCACCGCTCTCGTTCAGGTTCATGGCGTGGGCATGGCCCTGGCTTCCGAATCCGATGATGGCAATAGTCTTGCCGTCGAGAATACCAAAGTTGCAATCCTGGTCGTAATACTTCTTAATCATGTTGATCTCCTTTTATTATTGAATTGAATTAAGGTGCGAATTGATATTGGCAGCTGCCCGGGTCACTCCATAAGGGCTTCGTCCACCCGGGAGATGCCGGTGATTCCGGTCCGGCAGACCTCCAGGATATCGTAGCAGCTGATGATGTTCATGAAGCCGTCGATCTTTTCCGAGTTTCCGGTGAGTTCCACGATCATGCTGCTCCGGGAAAGGTCGTCGATCTTGCCCCGGTAGATCTCCACGATCTCCCGGATGGCCGACCGCTCCGTCTTGTCCGCCCGAAGCTTGATGAGGAGAAGCTCCCGATAGATGCTGTTCTTCTTGTCCAGGGGAGTGATCTTCTTGACCACTTCCAGCTTGGCCGTCTGGCTCAGGATCTGGTGAAGAGCCTGCTCCGTGCCCTGGAAGACGATGGTGATCCGGGACAGATCCGGGTCGTTGGTGGCGGACACGGTGAGGGAGTCGATGTTGAATCCCCGCCGGCCGAACAGGCTGCTGACCCGGGTCAGGACGTTGGACTGGTTGTCTACCAGGATACTGATGACTTCTTTGCGAATGGTGTTGTCGTCCATGTCTTGCTCCTTTCCGTCTAACCGATGATCATATCTTCCAGCGTGCCGCCTCCCGGGATCATGGGCAGTACCCGTTCATCGGGGGAGATGGCGCAGTCGATCCACACCGGCCCGTCTTCCTTCAGGGCCTGCTTGAAGGCTTCCTCGAATTCCTGAGGCGTCTTGGCGGAGAAACCCTTGCCCCCAAAGGCTTCGATGAGCTTGGGGAAATCCGTCTTTCTCTCCGGGGTGGTGGCGCTGTAGCGGCTGCCGTAAAATGCGGTCTGCCACTGGTAGACCATGCCCAGGACCCGGTTGTTCATGATGACGGTGATGATGGGCAGATTCTGGCTGACTGCGGTGCAGGCTTCGTTCAGATTCATATGGAAGGAACCGTCGCCGGTGAAGTGGATCACCCGGCGCTCGGGCTCGCCGATCTGGGCGCCGATGGCCGCACCGTAACCGTAGCCCATGGTACCAAGACCGCCGCTGGTGAGGAACTTGTTCCCCCGGTGGTGCTTCAGGTACTGGGCCGTCCACATCTGGTGCTGGCCCACGTCGGTAACGTAGGTGGTCTCCTTATCCGTCAGATCGCATACCGCAGAGATGATCTCACTGGGATGGATCAGGGAGTCGCCTTCCTTCACGTCGCCGGTGGTGTTCTTCCAGCCGGTGGCCTTTTCCACCCACTCGGTGTGCTTTTTCTTTTTGATCTGGGGCAGGAGGGCCTGGAGGAAGGCCTTGGCGTCAGCGGTGACACCGTAGTCCACGATGACGTTCTTGTTGATCTCGCTGGTATCGATGTCGATCTGGACCTTCTGGGCTCTCTTGCCGAACTTCTGGGGATTGAGAGCGACCCGGTCGGAGAACCGGGCGCCGATGGCCACGACCAAATCGGACCGGTCCACAGCCTTGTTGGCGGCGATGGATCCGTGCATGCCCAGCATGCCCAGGTTTCTCGGGTTGTCGTAGCCCACAAGACCTGCGGCCATCAGGGTGTGGGTGGCCGGGATGTCGGCTTTTTCCATCAGGTCCAGAAGCTCGTCGCCGGCATTGGCTGCAGGCACGCCGCCGCCACAGTAGATCACCGGCCGCTCGGAGGCATTGATCATGGACGCCACCTTGCGGACATCCTCATCGTTAAAGGTGGGGAGAGGGTCCAAAGGCAGGGGTTTGCCCGGTTTATAGTTGATGGTGTCGGCGGTCACGTCCTTGGTGATATCGATGAGGACGGGACCCTTGCGGCCGCTGCCGGCAATGCGGAAGGCATTGCGGATGGCGTCCGCCAGATCTTCGATCCGGTTGATAAAATAGGCGTGCTTGGTGATGGGAATGGTGATTCCGGTGATGCTGACCTCCTGGAATGCGTCCCGGCCGATCAGGGCGTCAGGGACGTTGCAGGT
>CADBQT010000246.1 GCA_902796875.1 uncultured Eubacteriales bacterium | reverse complement strand
GCCCGAAGCCCTTCAAGGACCTCCTCCAGGAGCTCTTCCCGGATGGTAGTCTGGGTCACCACGAAGAGATCGTCCGCATCGATGGTCTCCGCTTCACGGCGGGAGCTGACCACGATGGCGGGCGCGTTGCACCAGCCGCTGATCCCCTCCACTTCCGGGTGCTGGCTGTCTCCCACGATGACCACCTGCCTGTCCGTCTCCTTCACCAGATCGTGGATCCTGGCCACGAAGGGACAAGTGGCATCGATCAGGGTGATCCCCCGTCTTGCCGCCTCATCGTAGACCCCCCTGCCCTCTCCGTGGGAGCGGATGATCACCCTCTCCCCTTCCCGGGCCTGGGAAAGATCGTCGATGATCCGCACGCCCTTGGCCTTAAGATCTGCGGCCACCTGGGCGTTATGGATGAGGGAGCCCATGCTGGCCACAGGAGCGCTTTCCTCTGCGGCGGCCTCTGCCTTTGCGATAGCCTGCCGCACACCAAAACAGAACCCGGAGTGGCTGGCCACCCGGATTCTGTTCGTATCGGTTTCCTTATTTCTAAGATCGTTCATACAGTTAACTTATCGGGATCAGTCGAAGAAGGTCTCCGTCTTTTCCTCGTTGAGATACTTGTTCAGGACCTCTTCCACATCCAGTTCCTTGGCCGGCGGGATGGGATCCGCTTTTTTGCCGACGAAGAAGAGGATGATGCCCAGGATGATCGCCGCCAGGCCTGCCCACATGAGGATGTTCAGGACCTGAGGAATGATATCGCCCAGGGTGTCGTAATCGTCGGGACCCCACTCGCCCCAATCGATCTCATACCAGTGGAGCCAGAACTTGCCGAAGAAGGCCATGGCTCCGGCGCACATGGCGAACACGCCCATACGGACCGTGTCTCCCCTGGCCAGGCCAAATCCGTTGGTGGGATTCCCCTCCGGATCGTTGACGGAAAGGCCGCCGAACGCCTTCTTGAAGATGATGTAGGCGATGGGCCCGGTGCAAAGGGCAACCAGTCCCCAGACCAGATAGTCTGTGCCGTTGACCAGCAGGGCGATGATGGCGATGATGATGGGCAGTCCGCAGAAATAGATGAGGACGCCGCTGCCGCCTTTGATCCAGTAGAGATTCTTCTTCGCCCGCTCCTCGATGGGCAGCCGTTTTCTCAGTTTGATCACCGAGATGGGCAGGATGATGTACAGGGCCAGCATGAACACCACTTCCATGGAGACCAGGGTGGTGAAGTCGGACTGGCACAGGATGAAGGTCACGACAGCCAGGGACAGGATGCCCACATAGGGCACGCCCCGGTTCTTGCTGACTTTGACCAGGAACTGGGGACAGAGATGATCGTCCGCCAGAACGAAGAATCCACGGGATCCGGACGCCAGGTAGGTGTTAAAGATCGCGCACTGGGAAATGATGGCGACGACCAGGAACATGTAGCCCCAGGCGTGGCCCAGGTTTTCCGTCAGGATGGTGGCATATCCTACATGGTCACCGGAGAATCCGCCCTTGGTGGACCACAGCTCCCAGGAGCCGGCCGGCAGGGATGCCAGACCGCCCAGGGTGGGCAGCACGTAGGTCAGAGCGACCAGCGGCATGGCGATCTTCAGTCCTCTGGGAATGACCTGAGGATTCTTGACTTCGCCGGCCATGTTGGAGATGCACTCATATCCGCAGTACATCCAGATACAGATGCAGATGCCTCCGCCCAGTCCGTCGATGATGGTGTAGTCCTCCGGCATGAAGGGTTCCACCGGGTTGGTCTGCCAGTTGGCAAAACCGACGATGGCCACCAGCAGAAAAGCCGCCACGATGAGGAGGGACAGGACCGTACTGACGGTGCCTACCTCCCGCAGACCCAGCAGATTGACGATGGTGAAGATGGTGATCATACCGATCTTCAGGATCTGATCCGCCAGGGTGGACATGGGGATCATCTGAGAAACGTATCCGGACACCAGGGCGACATACACGCCGTTGGTGATGTAGGTGGACACGGTGGCCCACCATCCGGTCTGGAATCCCCAGAACTCACCGAAGGCTTCCTTGACCCAGACGTACACGCCGCCTTCCGACGGCATGACCGAGCTGCACTCCGCCACCAGGCTGCTGATGGGCAGCGCCCAGATGAACGGGAAGATGCATAGGAGCAGGATGGTCATTCCGGGACCGGCTTCCGGGATCATTTCCTCGATCCCGAATGCGCCGGCTGCCACCAGACAGTAGAGCATGAATACGATGCCGGAGACTTTGATGTCGTGCTTTTTCAGCCCGGCAACACCATGCACATGTTGCTCTTGTTGCTGACTCATAGCAGTTCTCCTTCCTTGACTTGCGAAACGTTAGCGAACCGTCTAATTCCAGTAGTCAGTCTTCTGCTTCAGCTGGATATTCGCCGACTTGAAGACCGGGTTCTTCCCTTCGTTCTTCTGGCGCTTGTAGTCATCCAGACACTTGAACGCGATACCGCCGAGTATGATGATCGTCGGCACGTTGGTCACGACCATGAGGCCCTGCATCATATCCGCGATATCCCAGACCAGTCCGGCGGAAGCCACGGCTCCGACGAAGACCAGCAGGGCGGCGATGATCCGCATGACGATGAGCTCGCCTTTGCGCGCCTCGCGATTGATGATGAACTCATAGCAGCCTTCACAGTAGGAGTAGTTACCGATGAGAGTGGTAAAGGCAAAGAATGCCATGGCGATCACGATGAAGGTAGGACCAAAGGCACCGAATACGGAGCCCAGGGAATCCTGAACGTAACCGGCCGCATTGGCTGCGCCCTCTTCGTCGATGTACTTGGAGCTGACCACGTTGGTGGACAGACACATGAACGCCGTCGCCGTACAGATGACCAGCGTATCGATGAATACGGAAAGCATCTGGACCAGGCCCTGCTTGGCCGGGTGAGAGACGTCCGCTCTCGCCGCTGCGTTAGGCGCAGAACCCATACCAGCTTCATTGGAGTACAGGCCTCTCTTGACACCGTACATGATGCAGGATCCGGCGAATCCGCCGAAGATGGATTCGAAGTCGAACGCATTGGAGAAGATCATGCCGAACATGTGTCCCAGGTTGGGGATGTTGATGACCAGCACGATCAGTGCGACCAGCACGTACATGATGCCCATCACGGGGACCAGTACCTCGGTGACCTTGATCAGCCGCTTGGCGCCGCCCAGGACGACTGCGCCGAAGAGGATGGCCAGGATCACGCCCACGATGGCCGGAGTGGACTTCTCGTCGTAGAAGCCGTAGGTGGCGAAGGTGGACTGGAAGTTAAAGGCCGCCAGCATGTTGTATCCCACCATGTAGGTGAAGATGATGAAGATGGAGAAGATCACGCCCAGCCAGCGCTGGCCCAGAGCATCTCTCATGTAGAATGCGGGGCCGCCCTTGGACGTGCCGTCGTCATCCTTTTTCTTGTAGATCTGCGCCAGCGTGGACTCGATGAAGGCGGAAGCGCCGCCGAAGAAGGCGGTGACCCACATCCAGAAGATGGCTCCCGGTCCGCCCAGGATGATGGCCGTGGAAACACCAATGATGTTTCCCGTTCCTACCCGGGACGCCGTGGAAACCATGAGGGCTCCGAAGGAGGAGATGCCTCCCTCGTGAGGTTTCTCCATGATCACCTTGCAGGCTTCACGGAACATTCCGATCTGAAGGAATTTACAACGGAAGGTCAGATAGATCCCTCCCGCGATAAGAATAAGCGGGACGAACCAGGGTTGGTACAGGATATCGCTGACCGCCAATACCCCTTTGTCAATGGTATCAAAAATCATAATGACTCCTCATTTGGGCCGGTAGTTTCCGGCTTTACCCCAATAACGTATTCCATCATTTTCTCGATGGCTCATAAGTGCACACATTATACCTTATATTTTTAAAAATGACAAATCCGGGGCCTCTTCGGTCCCGGATCCGGTCTCTTCCTTATGATTTCAACGGTCACAAGGTTTTTCTACTCGACGAAATCCTCCCGCATGGGGGAAAACATATCGATAAGAAGGGACTTCTCCACCGCCTCCGCGCTGTGGACAGCGAAAGGTCTGATGTAGACCGAGTCCCCTTTTCTCAAGGCTCGGGTCTCCCCATCCAGGGTAAACTTTAGCGCTCCCTCGATGACATAGGTGATCTGGGCGTGGTGATGGGTGTGCTCCGGCGCCGTGTCTCCCGGCTCGAACTCGTTCTCCACCAGCATCATATTCTCGCCGTAGGCCATGATCCTGCGGACGGCCCAGGTCTCCATTGCCTCTCCCGGGATCTCCTCGTGAAAGGCCCACTTGTTTCCAAAGCTCGGTTTCTCCATGATCTCCTTCTTTCTCTCCTCGCTCCTGACCTTCTCCCGGTCGATGAGGGCTTTCAAAGACAGGGGTGTCGTCAGCACGCTGACCAGGATCAGAATGACGATGATCAGTGTCTGTGTCTGCATCTACTTCTTCTCTGCCTCCTGCTTATCCGTGTCCTGTTTCGCCCCAAGCCGTCTGGCATCCCGCCATTTCCTGTACTTGTTCAGATCCATGTGCAGGGCCTGGAGCACGATGCCCATGGCCGCCGCGTCATCGATGAGGCCCGCCCCGATGGCGATGTCGGGGATCAGGTCGGCCGGATTGACCACATAGATCAGGGCCGCCAGACCGAGCAGGATAGTGGTCATCGAAACGTCGGTGTACTGCTTCCTGATGTACGACCGGAGCATGGAAAGAAGGACGGCGATGTCGCTGGCCCGCTTCCCTACCTTGGGGATCAGCCGAAGCTTCTTCTCGAAGTCCCGGAGCAGACCCTCGCATTTCTCGTCATCCGCCAGGAAAGCCTTTGCCTTTTCCATGTGCTTCTTCAGCGCCCGCAGCAGTTTTCTCTCTGAATACTCCCTTTTGCTTTTCATGTTCCTCCTCCTCGATCCACGTCACTTCGCGGTATACCCAT
>CADBQT010000245.1 GCA_902796875.1 uncultured Eubacteriales bacterium | reverse complement strand
ATTGAGGCCCACGTTGTTCTCGTAGGCATCGATATCGTAAACGTAAAAGTACAGGGGCTTGTCCAGCAGGGACGCTTCCACCCCCAGGGCGGAATAGTCGGTGATCACCCTGTCGGCAACGTGGAGCCAGTCGTAGGAAGTGTACTTCCGGTCCACGATGATCCGAAGGGGCGTCTCGTCTTCAGGCGCGCCGTCCGGTCCGTCTCCTTCAGGTGCACCGTCGCCCGCCGATCCGCCGCCGGTATACTCCCCGTAGAGAGGATGCAGCCGCACCACCAGACAGAACCGGTCGCCGGGGATGGCCCTGGCCAGTTCTTCAAGAGGGACCGGCTCGCCTTTGCGAAAAGTGGGCACGTAGAGCAGGATCTCCTTAACCTCCGGCAGGCTGTAGGTCCTCCGGATTTCCTCTGCCTTTGCGTCGCCCCGGAGGATGTGATCGATCCGGGGCAGGCCGTAGTAGGCCAGTTTGGACTCGTCCGTATTGAAGGCCTGACAGAAGAAGTGGCCGGTCCGCTCTCCGGGGCACACCACCGCGTCGTAGTTTTTGTGCATACGCATGATCCGGGCGATCTCGCTGCTCCGGCCGCCGGGACGGTCCAGGGTCTGATACCCGAACTTCTTCACCGCGGCCAGGGCGTGCCACATCTGGATGAACCTGGTCGCCCGCCGGTGATCCAATACGCTGGCGGGAATGCAGTACCCGTCCAGAACCACCGCGGCGGAATTGGAAATATGCCACATCTGCCGAAGCAGGTGCAGGGCGTAGATCAGTTTGTTGGATCTTTCGAGATTGCGGCAGAGGACGGCCACCTGCACATCCTCGTGGGACGAAGAAAGATAGCCGGCAAGTCCGGCGACATCAAGACTGGGCTTGTTGGACTGTCTGGAGATGATGGTGACCTTCCTTCGCAAAGGCCGCAGCTTCATGGGTGCGTATACAATGCGAAGGATCACCGTGGTCGCTTTTGCCATCCCGGTTTTCAGACTCATGACCGCCCCTATTTATTGTACAGTTCGATGGCTTTATCGATTTCGCCGTCAAAGGTGAGGACGCCTTTTTTCATCAGGATACCCCGATCGCAGAACTGTCTGGCCGTGTCCGTGGAGTGGGTGACGAAGAGGAGGGTGACGCCATCCTTTTCGATGATATGGCGGACCTTCTTCAGACACTTGTCCCGGAAGGCCTTGTCGCCCACGCTGAGGGCCTCGTCGACGATGAGGATCTCGGGGCGGATGTTCACGTTGATGGCGAAGCCCAGACGGGCCTTCATACCGCTGGAATAGGAGCGGATGGGCTGGTCGATATACTCGCCGATATCCGCAAAGTCCACAATATCTCCCTCCACCTCGGCGATCTCTTTATCGTTGAGGCCGCCAAGCTGGCCCTTCAGATAGATGTTCTCCCGGCCGGTAAGTTCCGGATCGAATCCGGAGGTCAACTCCAGCAGAGCGCTGACTCTGCCGTTGACCTTGATCTCCCCTGTGGTGGGGTAGGTAACGCCGGTGATCATCTTCAGGATGGTGGATTTGCCGGCGCCGTTTCTGCCGAACAGGGCCACCGCCTCCCCTCTGCGGATCTGAAAGCTGACGTCGTTGACCGCCAGCATCTCCTTGTAGGGGATCTTCTTGGAAAAAATGGCCAGCAGCCGTTTCCGGTCATTCTTGAAGAGCTTGTATCTCTTGGTTACGTGTTTTAATTCTACTACGATCTCGCGATCCATATATATGCACCTCTGTTTGACGACTACAGTACGTCGGGGATCTCCTTGATGAGTTTACGATAGCTCCAAACCGCCAGTATGATCATGGCGATGGTCATGGCAAAGTAGATCATCAGCTGTTTGGGTTCTTCCCAGATCCACCGGTGATAGATGAAACAGTTCCGGTATCCGGTGGCGATATAGGTCACCGGGTTGAAATACATGATGTGCTTGATCGTTTCGTTGGGGATGCTGTTAACATCATACATGATGCCGGACATCCAGAAGATGGCCGTGTTCAGTGCCCTCACCAGGTTGATGAAGTCCTTGCTCATGCTTCCAAGCAGCGCGGCGAACAGACCCCAGAAGGTCCAGAACACGAACATGAGCGCCATGTAGAGGAAGAGCTGCAGCCAGTAGATGGACGGCATGTGTCCCATGGCCACGAAAATCAGCGCCACGATGATCATCAGAATGAAGTGGATCGCCAGATGAGCCAGAGACACGAAGGTGGGAATCGTGGATACCGGGAATTTCATCTTGGTCACCAGGAAGCGGTAACGCCGGATGGCGTCCGTTCCCTTACGAAGCATCTCGCTCATATAGAACCAGGCCATGAATCCCGGGATCATCCAAAGGGCAAATGGGTACCCGTTCACATCTCCGCCGACCCGGACGCCGTACGTGAAGGCGAACCAGAATACGAAGATGGTGATCAGCGGCTTGATCAGCGCCCAGGCCCACCCCAGGGCTGCACCGCTGTAGGTCTTGATGATGTCGGCCTTGGCCAGAAGGATGATCTGTCCACGCCAGACAAAGTGTTCTTTTAGGATAAATAGTAACGTCCGCAAAATGTCAGCTCCTGTTTACTCGTGATATACCCTGTAAGTATACCATTATTCGGCCCGGGATTCAAATCCGGCACACGATCATTCGCAGTTTGCCGTTTTTGTCCGGCGGAATGGAGTCCATCCATTCGTATTCGATGGCGAAAGGTTCCTTGAACCGGTCGTTCAACTCCTTCGTCAGCCGCTGTTCGATCTCCTCCGTGGTGTTGCCGTACTCCCTGTTATGGACGCACTGGACCCGGATCCGGTGCCAGTCCTCCTGGATAAACCGGATCTGGAGGATGTCCGGGCTATGGGCGATGATGGGAGCGATCTCAAAGAAGGTCGTCCGGTTGCCGTTCTCGTATTTGAAGTAGTCATTCATCCGGCCCTGGACGCTGGTGATGAACCGAACGCCGTTTCTCGTCTCCGAGGTGGCCCTGTCACCGATGGCGTAGTTGATCAGTGGCATATCCGTTTTGAACAGGGGGGTGACCACCACATTACCCTCATCGGCCAGATTGCCTTCATCATCATGAAGATTCACCACGAAGGAATCGTGGTGGATCACATGCTCCGTGCTGTCGAAAAGTTTAACCATGCAGGCTCCCGCTTCCGCCGTTCCGTAGGAGTCGATGATGCCGGGCCCCAGGACCTCCTTGAACAGTTTCCTTGCGGTCTCGTCCGTCTTCTCCCCGGTGGGCACGAAGTATTTGGGCTGCCAGATCTCGCAGTTATGGGAATGGCAATACAGGCAGAGCCGCATGAGCTCCGTCTTGTTCATATAGAGAAAGTCCGGCTTGTACTCGTTGACCTGACGGACCATCTCCTCTTCGGGAGCGTACTGATCCAGGAATCCCCGGCGAAGGATGCCGAACCGCTGCATCTGGGTATCGTATCCCGCCGACACGCTGTGGGCGCTTTTGCGGCTCATGGTCTTGCCGAAAAATGGGTTATACCCGGCCAGCATCATGACCCGGAACCAGTTGGCCATCATATAGGCCTTTTCCCGGGGGGACAGGAGGATCATGAGAGGCTCCCCGGAGGATCCGCTGGTGGTATCGTGGTACCACTCATCGTACTTCGGGTTTTTCTCTTCCTCCCGCATCCAGGCCCGCAGTTCCTCCTTGTAGAGCAAAGGCAACTTGGCCAGGTCCTCAGCCGTCCGGATATCCTCCGGCTTGACCCCGGCCCGGTCGAATCTCTCTCTGTAGAAGGGGATCTTGTAAGCCTTTTTCATCAGCTTCCTGATCCTGCGGTTCTGGATCCTGATCACTCCGTCGAAGTTCGTCGGGATCTTCCGCTTCATCTTCCCCAGGTCGAGGAAGATGAGCAGATTGATGAATTTCTTTTCTAAACGTTCTCGCATGTTCGCTCCCGCTGGTCCGTTTCT
>CADBQT010000244.1 GCA_902796875.1 uncultured Eubacteriales bacterium | reverse complement strand
CTGCCCGAAGTATCCAGCACATAGAATACGTGCAGGTCTCGACGCGGGGTGGCTCCCCGATTATCCAAACTAGGCATCCGTATCTCCTCCTTTGATCCTGATGGTCGTACCGTTGCAGTTAAAGGTGATCCCGTCCTTTAAGGGAACCACATCACCCGGTTTTACTTCTCTCTTCACGCCCTTGGTGGTGACCGCCTGCCAGGTCTCCTCGGTCAGATTCCGCAGCCCCAGCCGGCTGGGGTCATTCTGGGCGGAAATGACGCTGCCCACCGGCTTTAAGGCATCATCCGCATTGGCGATGCAGGTCTGACAGTTATAGACCCGGTTCCCCTTCACTCCCGGGATCCGGTATTCCAGAAGCTCCAGCCAGAAGGGGATGGGCACATCTTCTCCGCAACTGTCGCATACCGCTTCCCCATCTTCGGTGACGAAGACCTCGTTGCCGCATCGGCAGGGGATGATGTTGCTCCGGAACCGGACCAGCGCGTCGATCCACTCGGCCTCCGTGGGCCGGCGGTTGGGGTTCTGCAGACCTTCTTTCCCGAAGACCCGGAGAAAGATATCCTGCATGTAGCCGGGCAGGCACTCCCAGACTGTCGTGGCATTGTGGTTCAGCCGTTCGTCCGGCCGGTTCCGCTTGTCCTCCGGATCGAACATGAAGATGGGCTGCTCCCCGTAAAGGATCTTCTGCAGATCCGGGGATACTGTGTGGCCGTTGACCCGCTTCCCCTCCAGGGGATGCTCCAGGGTCAGCAGACGGAAGATGATCAGGGCCATGGAGAACCGGTCGCTGTTGATGTCCGGCATGTGCCGGCGAAGGACGATCTCCGGAGCCATGTACCTGGGCTTACCCAGAACTCCCGTGGACTGGCCGCTGGTGGCCACATTGTCGTTATCGCAGATAAGGACCCGGCCGTTGTCTGGGTTGATGAAGAAATTTCCGTCGTTCAGGTCCTGATAGCTGTAGCCTTTGTTGTGGAGCATACGCATGTCCTTGACGATGTTCAGGGCGGCGTCCACCACACGGCGGTAGGATCGGAAGTCCACGTTCTTCAGCAGGATATCCGTCATGTCGTAGAACCCGTCGGGACGGATCTCCATGATGTACCCGAAGGTCGTCCCGTCGAATTCCGTCGTCTCCATAGGCCATATATATCCGCCGGAGGGCGGTCCGTCGATGACGTTCTTCTTGATGTGTTCGTAAAAGGTTTTGGAGATCACCCGGGGCTTGTACCACTTCAAAGCCCGCTCGACGCCGTTCCGCTCGACCCGGTACACATAGCCCTGGCCGCCTTCGCCCAGCTTCTCTCTTATGGTCCATTCCTCCCCGAAGGAGGTCCGGACGGTGGATCCCATGGTCAAGCCTGCTTCCATGCTCACTTCTCCCCTGTCCTGTTCGTCTCGATGATCTGGATCGCTTCGTTATCGCAAAGGCAACGGATCCCGCCTTTTACCGGGACCACTTCATCCGCATCCACTGCGCGGATCTCGCCCTTCGTTGTGATTGCCTCCCAGGGTTTCCCCGAAATATTCTGGATCCCCGTACGCTTCCCTTCGTCTGCAGGACCCACCAGCCGGGCGATGGGATCCGGGTCCCAGGAGGACCCGTCCTCCGCCGGGAGGTGATACAGCCGGTTTCCCACTACTGCCGGGATCTGCTCTGTTCCCGTCTCGATCCGGTAGCCGATGGTGATCTCCCTGCCACACCGGTCGCACTTGTATTCATCTTCCCCGGTGTCGAAGAGAACATTCCCGCACCGGCAGGGAAGCATCCGGTTCTGAAACCGGATAAGGGCCTTGGCCCAAGCCATCTCCGAGGGCCGGCCTTCCGGCTCCTTGAGCCCCCTGGCGCTGAAGACCTGAAGGAACATGTCCTTCATCCAATCCGGCAGGATCATCCACAGCGCGATGGCTTCCTGGTGGAGTTTCGGGTCCGGCCGGTTGTCGTCGTTGTCCGGATCGAACATGAACAGAGGGTTCTCCTGAAAGAGTTCCCGCTTCATCTCCCGGGTCAGGACCGGGCGGACGCTTCGCCTGCCGGCCATGGGGTGGGTGCCTCCGGCCAGAAAGCGGAAGATCAGCACCGCCAGGGCGTATCGGTCCCCGGACGTTCCCTCCTCTGCGCTGCCTGGATCCGGGATGGCGTCCAGGTCCCGGGAAGCCTTTGCGCTCTCTTCGATCCGGACCCGACCCTTCTCCGGGTGGACCAGGATCTCTCCGTCCTGAAGACGGCCGCCTCCCTTCCGGCAAAACCGATCCGCCGCTGCCGTCAACCGGATGGCGGCATCCACAGCGATACGAAAAGACCGGAACCGGCGATCGGCCCAAAGCAGTTCATTCAGTTGGCAATATCCTTCTTTCATATTCGTCTATTTCAGGTAGGGGAAGATCCGTCCCCAGTCTGCGTACATTTCCTTCAGATCCTGGCGAAGATCGAGCATCTGCCGGACAGCCTCTGCTCCTTCCGGAGTCAGCAGGATCTCCCTTCGGTCATCCGCCTCTCTGACAGCTCTCATGATCTCACCGGGCAAAGGGTGATCTCCCTCCCACACGGCCAGAGCGTTTAAGAGGAACCCTTCCTCCATGTCCACTGCGTCCAGGGTGGCGAAGCCCATCATGGTCAGGTACCGGTCGATCTCCTCCCGCTCCATGCCCAGGGCCAGAGCCAGGGAGATGTGGGCTTTCTTACCTTTGGGGACGCTTTTGAACTGAAGGGATCTTTTCCCGCTCTTCCGGTCGATCACGTTCATGGTCTCGATGCTGCCGGACAGGTAGTTGATCATCCCGTCCTCAAGATATCCCCGAAGGGAGTTGAGGGAATTAAACTCGTTGGGGAGAAGCCCCGAGCTTCCCACCTCCAGGATACAGTCCACGTAGTCGGCGAGCATCCTCCTCGGCTTCACCCACGCCGTCTTGAAGGAGTCCATCTCCACCATGATGAAATGCTGAAGACCCGCGTAATCCGGATCCCACTCCACGTTCTGCAGGTCGCCTTCCACCAGAAGGGTCATCTCCTGACG
>CADBQT010000243.1 GCA_902796875.1 uncultured Eubacteriales bacterium | reverse complement strand
CATGCCTTTGCGCTGACCTTCCGCCATCCGACCACGAAAAAAGAGCTCCACCTGGAAGCTCCTCTCCCTACCGATATGCAGGACGTGATCAGTCGTTTAGGATCTCGCTGATCTTCCGGCTCTGCAGTTCTTTTTCCATGATCTTCTGGATCCGCTCGATCTCCATGTGGATCCGGCACGGATGCTCCTCGGTATTCCTCTCACACTCGTCCCGCATGCAGTGGAGCATGGCCACATCGTCCTCCATGGAGCAGATCACATCGTAAAGGGTAACGTCGTCCAGGGAAACGTTCAGGTAATACCCTCCCTTGTTTCCTCGTTCGGACTTCACCATATCGTCCATCTCCATTTCCCGGAGGATCTTGTAGGCAAAGGCCCGGGGGACGTTTTCCCTCTCGCAGATCTCGGAAACGTTGTGGATCTTCCCGTCCTGGAGCACTCTGCAGATACGTACGGCATAATCACTCTTTCTCGTAATAATCATCTTCTTCTCCCGTTACTCAGTTTCGGCTTCTTCCTCGTCGACTTCGCCCCGGTAGGATTCCCCTGCCTTTGGCGCTTCTCCGCTCTTGTACTTGATCAATTCGGACACCGTCACCATCTGGTAGCCTTTCTTCTCCAGCCAGGGAACCAGCTTCTCGGTGGCCTCGGCGCTCTCATCGTATAGCGAGTGCATCAGGATGATCTTCCCATCCAGGTTCTTGGTTTTGACGACCTTTTTGTAGATCTTCTTCGCATCCCGGGAACTCCAGTCCAGAGTATCCAC
Organism: uncultured Eubacteriales bacterium; assembly: GCA_902796875.1. Classification (GTDB taxonomy): domain Bacteria; phylum Bacillota; class Clostridia; order Peptostreptococcales; family Anaerovoracaceae; genus Lentihominibacter. Next base: position 2,882 of record CADBQT010000243.1, on the reverse strand, counting down.
CGTCCAAAGGATCTCGGGCATGTTTGCCGATTCTCTCACCTTATCGCTGGTGGATCCGTAGGGCGGCCGGAATACGGTGGGCTTGCGGCCGATGACCTTGTCCACGGCCTTGTTGGTCTTGGTGATCTGGGATTTGATCTGGTCCTCGTCCAGACTGGCCAGGTTGGCGTGATCCCAAGAGTGGTTTCCGATCTCGCAGCCCAGGCTGTAGGCCAGTTTCAGATTGTCCGATCCTCCCTTCACCCGGTTGCCCAGATAGAAGAAGGTGGCTACCGCATCGTACTTCTTCAGGCATTTCAGGATCTTTCTCTCTGCATCTCCTCCCGGACCATCGTCGTAGGTCAGGGCTACCATGGGTTTGTTGGGATCGATGAACCGTTCCACCACGCTGTCTCGTATGCTTTCCCCCATGAGCTTGCGGCCCACGTCCACGGACACAACTCCCTCTCCTTCCTTCAGGACTTCCCCGTCGTTGAAGAAGAAGGTCATGCCCTCGTCATCCAGGATGTATTTGTTGTAGTTCTCCGTGGCGACTTCCAGGCTCTTCTCTCCCTCCGGGGAGAACTGGTCCTCGCTGTAGTTTTCCTGGAGATATTTCTTAATGTATCCCGACGCCTTTTCCTTGTAGTCCGGCATGAACACCTGGGCCGGATTAAGCTTCTTCAGTTCCTCCCCGTCGAACAGCCAGGTGTCCACATCGGAAGCCACCTTGACCATCTCCCGGTCTTTCTCGGCGTATTCCTCGGTGTAGATGGCCAGAGACCGTGCTCCCGTCCCCGACTCGTATACGGCGGTATCGATGAAAAGGACGTGCTGCAAAGGCCGGTAAAGCAGTTTTTTTCCTTCCTTGGCCTTCCTTGCCTTTTCTTCATCCCGGGCCCGGGTGCGGAAATCCTCCTCCGCCTCACGGATCCGCTGATCCCGGAACACGGCCAGCTTCTCGTCGTCGGACGGATCGAACCTTAAAGCGACAGCGATGTCCTCGCCGTAGTCGTAGGTCACCACCCGGCTGCCCTTTTCCGGCAGGATGTGAAGCTGACGGAACCGCTGGTCCGCGTGATCCTGAAACTCCTCTTCATCGGAATAGACCTTGAAGAGAAGCTGAGGCGCCAGATAAACGGAAACGGAAGCCACCGCCAGCAGGATCGCCAGGATGGCCAGGACGATGTTGAGCACACCCTTCTTCTTTTTCTTCTTCGGGGTTTCCTCCTTCGGGGTCAGCTCCTCTTCGACCTGTATGACCTGGGGCCGCTCCGCCTCTTCCACCGCCGCCGGGTTCTGTTGTATTTCTCTGTCTTCTCCTTCTTTTGTCCTGTATTTCATTCTCGTGCCTTTTTGATACTATACTTGATTGCTCCATATTTTACCACAAATGTCCCCGGGTTTCATGAAAATATCTTGAAAATCTGAAGAAATTTGAATTTACAAAGGAAAAAAACTGTGTTAGAATCCGTAATGTTGTTAATAGACCGAACAGGAGGACAATAGATCAATGAAAAACTTTATCACTGAATTCAAGGAATTTGCGCTGACCGGTAGTGTCATGGATATGGCCGTCGGTATCATCATCGGCGGAGCCCTGACGGCCATCGTCACCTCCCTGGTGAACGATATCCTGAACCCGATCATCGGGCTCTTCGTGGGCGGCAACTTCAAAGACCTGAAGGCCGAGTTCGCCGGCGTCACCCTGACCTACGGAAACTTCATCATGGCGATCATCAACTTTATCATTATCGCCCTGGTGGTCTTCCTCATCATCAAGGCGGTCAACAAGAGCAGAAATGCTGCCAAAGGTGGCGAAGAAGAGGAAGAAGCGACCACGAAGGTCTGCCCCTTCTGCAAGTCCGAGATCGCGATCGAAGCTTCCCGGTGCCCCAACTGCACCTCCGAGCTTCCCCAGGAGTAATCCGGTAAACAAACCGCTGCGGATCCCCGCAGCGATCCTGCGGATGTAGTTTAATGGTAAAACTCAAGCTTCCCAAGCTTGCGTCGAGGGTTCGATTCCCTTCATCCGCTCCAAACGAACAGGGTCCCATCGGGACCCTTTTTCTATGTTGCAGCTTCAAGGATCTGCCCCGGCCGGCCATTTACGCAGCTCCTCGCCGGATATCCCTCCTCCCCATCCTGATGCTCTCGATTTACTGCCGTTTATTCTGACATGGGGTCACACGGTCAGTAAAATGATCCGTCAATTCTCCTATCCCATCCCCGTTTCCGGTTCGATCACAAAAAGATCCCGATTTTACTGTCGAATAGCTTTGTGATATCTATCCCAGTCAGTAAGTGATGGGTCTTCTGGTCTCCTGGAGATGATCTTTACTGACCGTCGAATAAGGAAGAATAATAATAGACAGTAATTTCAAAGGCCTTACTGACTTTGGATCTGAAGAACGAGGCAAATGTCAGTATTCTTCAGGCAATGACTGACCGTGTCTCTCTCAAAAGGTAAAAAGAACAGTAAGAAGTGTGGCGTAGAATTAGAATCATGACAAATCACAAATCCGTAACGAAAGAGCAGTTGAACGAAGAACAAAACGGACCCTGACGGGTCCGTTTATTGGTGCGGATAATAGGAGTCGAACCTACACGATATCGCTATCACACGGACCTGAACCGTGCGCGTCTGCCAATTCCGCCATATCCGCATATGACGTCGCCCAGACCGGCGACTTGTTCATTATAACGTATCTGGAGAATAATGCAAGGGGAAATTTGAAAAACCCTGTGTGTATTTCAAAAAAAGCACTTTGGGCAAGACGTAAGCCGGGTTCTGTATCTGACGGTCATCTATCTCGACCTGCCGTTACCGGCAGGCTCCAGCGACCTACCTTCCGGGCGGCGACGGGCAGCCGCCGGGCCGAAGCCCTGAAGCCCTTTTTGGT
>CADBQT010000242.1 GCA_902796875.1 uncultured Eubacteriales bacterium | reverse complement strand
TCTCGATCCGGAGGAAGTGGCCGGACGAAAAAGCTCCTTTGGGATCGTCACCCAGGCTCTGGCCGACCGGATCCCGCCGGAAAGCCTGAAAGACTGGCGCCTGCCGGTGCTGGGGGTCAAAGGCTGGAAAGATGCCCAGTGCACCGCCGGCGGCGTATCCCTGGAGGAAATTCACCTGGATACTATGGAGTCCAGACTCTGTCCGGGGCTGTATTTTGCCGGGGAGCTCCTGGATGTTCAGGGACCCTGCGGCGGATTCAATCTGCAGAATGCCTGGGAGACGGGGATACGGGCCGCAAAGGCCATGAGCATACGTCTCGGGGAAGCGGGAGAATAGAGACTTGTACTATCAGATCAATGAGATCCGGCTGACGCCGGAAGAATATATGGACCGGGAAAACCGGGAAAAGATCCTGGAGAGGAAGATCCGCAAAAAACTCCGCCTCCGGGGGGAGATCCGGGATGTGAAGATCCTGCGGGAATCCATCGACGCCAGGAAAAAACCGGAGGTGAGGGCCGTCTACTCGGCAGCCTTTTCCTGCGAGGAGAAACTCCAGTTAAAAGAATGGACCCCCGCCGTGTACCGGCGGCCGGAAGGAAAAGCGCCTTCCGGGGATCCGGCTCCATGTGATCCAAACCCGGGGCGGCGCCCGGTGATCGCAGGCTTCGGCCCTGCGGGCATGTTCGCCGCCCTGATCCTGGCGGAAGCAGGTCTAAGACCCCTCGTCCTGGAGCGGGGAAAGCCCTGCCAGGAGCGGATCCGGGACGTGGAACGGTTCTGGACCACGGGAGAACTGGATCCGGAGTCCAACGTCCAGTTCGGCGAAGGGGGTGCCGGGACCTTTTCCGACGGGAAACTGACCACCGGGATCCGGGACGTGCGCATCCGCAAAGTCCTGGAGGAACTGGTGGCTGCCGGCGCCGATCCGGAGATCCTCTATCAGCAGAAACCCCACATCGGAACGGACAGGCTGAGAGAGATCCTGCCGAACATACGCAGGAGAGTGACGGAACTTGGCGGCCAGATCCGGTTTTCCACACGACTGGAGGATATCCGGACGGATAATGGGCGGATCAGTGCTGTGATCACCGGATCCGGCCAGGTCATCCCCGCATCCTGCCTGATCCTGGCCATCGGCCACAGCGCGGAGGACACCTTCCGCATGCTCCGGCGCCACGGCGTGGAGATGATCCCCAAGCCCTTCAGCATCGGGGTCCGGGTGGAGCACCTGCAGGAAAAGATCGACCGGGCCCAGTACGGGGATCCCGCCCTGGCGGAGGTCTTCGGACCCGCATCCTATAAACTGAACCATCGGTGCGAAAACGGCCGTGGGGTATACACCTTCTGCATGTGCCCGGGAGGACGGGTGATCAACGCCGCCTCCGCCCCGGAGCACTGGGTGACCAACGGCATGAGCGATTCGGCCAGGGATGGGAAATACGCCAACAGCGGCCTGCTGGTGGACGTAAGAGTGGAGGATCTGGCTCGGGAAACCTCATCGGAAGCCGGCGATGCAAAGGCAGAGGATCCCCTTATTGGCCTTGCCTTTCAGCAAAAATACGAACATCTGGCCTGGGAGGAGAGCCGAAGGCAAGGACAAGGAGACCTTCCCAGGACCACCTGGGGACAGTTTCAGAAAGATGAGAAAGACCCGGTACGGGTCTGCCTTCCTGCCTTTGCGGCGGAGGGGATCTGCGAGGCCATGCCTCACCTGGGACGAAAACTCTCCGGATTCGACGATGAAGACACACGCCTCACCGCCGTGGAGACACGAAGTTCCTCGCCGGTGCGGATCCCGAGAAACGAGGGGCTGGAAAGCTCCCTGGCCGGACTCATCCCGGCGGGAGAGGGCCCGGGACACGCGGGAGGCATCGTGTCCGCAGCAGTAGACGGAATACGCGCCGCTGAAGCGGTGATAATCAATAATATGATCGGAGCGATTGAATGAACGAAGTGCAACTGAACATCAGCGAACAGATCGACAGAGGAGAACTTTTCGGGGGACTGGACCGGAACCTGCGCATGGTGGAGGAAACCTGTGACGTGGTGATCATCCAGAGAGACGGGGGACTCCTCATTCGGGGAGAACGGGCGGAAGACGCCGCCGGGATCCTGTCGGAGATGGCCGCCGCTCTGGAGAAGGGGGAGGCCCTGGACCAGCAGAAGACGGGATACATCATGGATCTCAACCGGGAGGGGATCTCCTACGACAAGCAGAATATGGCCAGGGACATCATCTGTTTCACCCATGAAGGACGGCCTTTGCGCCCGAAGACCATCGGCCAGCGGAAATACGTGGAGGCCATCCGAAACAAGGACATCGTCTTCGGCATCGGCCCGGCGGGGACGGGGAAGACCTATATCGCCGTGGCCATGGCGGTGAACGCCTACAAAAACCGGGAGGTCCAGAAGATCATCCTGGCCCGGCCGGCGGTGGAAGCCGGAGAGCGGCTGGGATTCCTGCCCGGAGACCTTCAGGAGAAGGTGGATCCCTATCTGCGGCCCCTTTACGACGCCCTTTACGATGTGCTGGGACGGGAGACGGCCCTGCGCCTGAAGGAAAAGGAGACCATCGAGGTGGTCCCCCTGGCCTACATGAGGGGAAGAACTCTGGACAACTCCTTCATCATCCTGGACGAGGCCCAGAACACCACGCCGGAGCAGATGAAGATGTTCCTCACCCGGATGGGATTCGACTCCAAAGTGGTGGTCACTGGTGACATCACCCAGGTGGACCTGCCGGCGGACAAGCGCTCCGGACTGGTGGAGGCCCGCAAGGTCCTTCGGGGCCTGGAGGAGATCAGCTTCTGCGAGCTGCGGGACGTGGACGTGGTCCGGCACCAGCTGGTGAAGAAGGTGATCAGCGCCTACGAGTCCTACGAAAAGGGCAAAGGCAGAGGTGACGGGGAGAAGACCCACAGAGGAAACCGGGAAAAAAACCGCTGAGACAGGAGCCTTGTGATGAAGATCTGGATGGAAGAAGAAACGGGAGTAGGGCCGGACAGGCTTATCCAGCTGGAAAAGGCGGCGGATCTTGCCGCAGCCGGAGAGGGGCTGGATCCGCAGGATCTGAGCCTGAGCCTGACCCTGGTCTCCCCGGAGGAGATCCGGGAGCTGAACCGGGAGCACCGGCAGGTGGATCAGGTGACGGACGTGCTCTCTTTCCCCTTGTACGAAGGGGCAGAGGAGATCAGAGAAGATATCAAAGCCGGGATCGGCGCAGAGATCGATGGGGCCGGGGAGATCCTACTTGGGGACGTGATCATCTGTGAGGAGAAGATCCGGGCCCAGGCGGAGGAATTCGGCCACACCGAGGAGCGGGAGATGCTCTACCTCTTCACCCACAGCGTGCTCCATCTTCTGGGCCACGACCACATGGAGGAAGAAGAGAAAGGCCGGATGCGGGAAGCCGAAGAGGGGGTGATGGACGCCCTGGGCGTTCCCCGCAGAACCGATGAGATTACCGATATGATCGAGGATTAAAGACGAAAGGGAGAATGGACATGGACTACAGTGAACTTTACGGGATCGCCAAAGAGGCCCGAAAAAACGCCTACGCCCCCTTTTCCGGATTTCGGGTGGGTGCAGCCCTCCTGACGGAAGAAGGCCGGGTATATACCGGTGTCAACGTGGAGAACTCGTCCTACGGGGCGACCATCTGCGCCGAGCGGACTGCCTTTGTCAAGGCCATTTCCGAAGGAGAGCGCAGATTCTCCGCCATCGCCGTTTCGGCGGGGGAGGAAGAGGCCCTGCCCTGCGGGATCTGCCGCCAGTTCATGTTCGAATTTGCTCCGGATCTTACGGTGATCACCGCCGGGACCGGTCCGGACGGAGAAGAGATGCTCCGCATCCGGCCTTTGGGAGAACTCCTTCCCGAAGGATTCCGTCTGGCCCCGGAGGAAAGCACCGGAGATGAAGGGAGAAAAGAAGGAGATAAGGAATGATGAGATCGGGATTTGCCGGGATCGTCGGCCGGCCCAACGTGGGAAAATCCACGTTGCTCAACAGCATACTGGGCGAGAAGATCGCCATCACCACGGATAAACCTCAGACGACCCGTAACTCCATCCGGGGGATCTATACCCGTATGGAAGAGGACGGGGACGGAGTGCAGATGATCTTCATCGACACCCCGGGGATCCACAAACCCAGAAACCGGCTGGGAGAATACATGACGGATACGGCCATCGGCACCTTCCGGGAGGTGGATGTGATCCTGTTCCTCGTGGACAGCGATCCGGACAAAGGCCCGGGAGATGCGTACATCACCGGACTTCTGGCGGAGGTGGACACCCCCAAGATCCTGGTGATCAACAAGATCGACAAGCTCCCTCCCGACGAATTCGAGAAGATCTATCATCATTACGAGGAGACGGGGATCTTCAAGGAGATCTTCGGAGTCTCCGCCCTGGACGGCACCGGGGTGGAAGAACTGGTGGATCTGGCGGCCTCCTTCATGGAGGAGGGGCCCATGTACTTCCCCGAGGACATGATCACCGAAGATCCGGTCCGGTTCATCGCCAGCGAGATCATCCGGGAGAAGATCCTTCTCTACATGGAGGATGAGATCCCCCACGGAGTGGCGGTGGAGATCGAGGAATTCGCCGAGGAAGAGGACCTGACCCGGATCAGCGCCTGCATCTACTGCGAGCGGAAGTCCCACAAGGGGATGATCATCGGCAAAGGCGGCCGGAAACTCAAGGGGATCGGCAAAAGCGCCCGGCAGGAGCTGGAAGCCCTCCTGGGCACCAAGGTGTTTCTTCAGACCTGGGTCAAAATCCGGGAAAACTGGCGGGACAGCGACATTGCCCTGTCCAACTTCGGATACCGGGAGTAGGGCAGGATACAGGGAGCGGATACTATGCGGACGGATACGGACGGGATCGTCCTGCGGCAGACCAAAACTTCATACAACCGGACCATGGTCCACCTGTTCACCCGCCGGTTCGGCCGGATCAGCGCCGGGACCAGCATCGGCGAGAAGTCCAAGAGCAAGGGGGCGGCTGCCCTGAAGCCTTTCACCCACGGAAGGTACGAGCTCTTTCAGGGTAGGGAGACCTACAACATCAACTACGCCGAGGTCCTGAAGAGTTACTACGGCCTGGGGGAGGACGTGGATAAATACATGCATGCCGCCTACGTGCTGGAGTTTACCGCCAAGGCCCTCCCCGAGGAGATGCCGGCGCCGGCTCTTTTGGATCTGCTGCTGGAATTCCTGGGGATCCTGGAGCGGCGGAAAAAGGGTCTGGGCACCCTGGTGTTGGCCTATCAGGCCAAGCTTTTGGACATGAGCGGATGCGGTCCGTCTCTGGATCGATGCGTGATCTGCGGAGAGGAAAAACCCGCCTTTGGATTCAGCATTCCGGAGGGGGGGATCGTCTGCGAAGAGTGCGCCGCCGGAGTGGAAAAAACCGGGGACAGCGCATTGATTCGATGCGATAAATCTGGTATAGTAGATGTGTTAAAATATCTCATCGATAATCCGCTTCAGAAGCTGGATAACATTGCCTTGAATGAAGAGATGGGAACAAGGCTGCAGAAGATCCTTCGGGAGTATGCAGCTCATCATCTGGACATTTCAGACATAAAAAGTGAGAAACTCGTTTGACAAAGGAGGACAGAAGATGGAGATTACTCTGGAAAAAATCGAACTGGTCAAAGACAGAACAGGCGTAACTTATGCCGAAGCCAAGGAAGCTCTGGAAGAGACCGACGGCAGCGTCGTTGATGCGATCATCGCCATCGAGGAAACGGTAAACGCCGGCAAGAGAGAACGTGGTTTCGGCGACAAGGGACAGGCCCTCTTCACGAGCCTCAAGGAGATCGTCAAGAAGGGTAACGTAGCCCGGATCCAGGTGACGAAGGATGAGGACAAGATCCTGAACATTCCGCTCAACGCGGGCATCCTGGGCATCTGCATCGCTCCCCTGGCATCCATCGTCGCAGTGGTTGCGGCCTTTGGATTCAAGTGCACCATCGAAGTGGTCAAGACGGACGGTACCATCATCGACGTCAGCGACACGGTGACCGACACGGTCAGCACGGCCATCGAAAAGGGCAGCGACGCAGCGGAGATCGTCAAGGAGAAGGGTACCGATCTGTTCGAGTTGGGCAAGGCCAAAGGCGCCGAGTACTCGGATAAGATCAAGGAATCCGACCTCTACGAGAAGGCAAAGGACAAGGCGGGAGATCTGGCGGATGACCTGAAGGAAAAAGCCGACGATCTGAAGAACAAAGCCAAGGCCGCAGCCGACGAGGCGGAAGAAGACGTCGAGGATGTGAAGGAAGAGGTAGTCGAGGAGGCCGAGGAAGTTGCCGAGGCTGCTGAAGACGAAGAATAAATCGCGGAGCAGAAATGACGACAGAAATCACAATGGATAAGATCACAGCCCTGGCAAAAAACCGGGGCTTCATCTTCCCGGGATCAGAAATCTACGGAGGTCTGGCCAATACCTGGGATTATGGTCCTCTGGGCGTGGAACTGAAGAATAACATCAAGGACGCCTGGCGGAAGAAGTTTGTTCAGGAATCCTCCTACAACGTGGGCCTGGACGCGGCGATCCTGATGAATCCCCAGACATGGGTGGCCTCCGGCCACGTGGGCGGATTCGCCGATCCCCTCATCGACTGCCGGGCATGCAAGTCCCGGTTCCGGGCCGACCAGCTCATCGAAGCCTGGATGAAGGAGCAGGGGATCGAGGACGTGAACGTGGACGGCTGGTCCAACGAGAAAATGGAGAGTTTCATCGCGGAGAAGGAGATCCCGTGCCCAGACTGCGGCAAGAAGGATTTCACCGGGATCCGTCAGTTCAACCTGATGTTCAAGACTTTTCAGGGAGTGACGGAGGACTCTACGGCGGAGATCTATTTGAGACCGGAGACGGCCCAGGGCATCTTCGTCAACTTCCGTAACGTTCAGCGGACTTCCCGGAAGAAGATCCCCTTCGGGATCGCCCAGGTGGGCAAGTCCTTCCGGAACGAGATCACCCCGGGCAACTTCATCTTCCGGACCAGAGAGTTCGAGCAGATGGAGCTGGAGTTCTTCTGCAAGCCGGGCACGGAGCTGGAATGGTTCGACTACTGGCGTGAATACTGCGCCGGTTTCCTCAAGTCTCTGGGCATCCGGGAGGAGAACATCCGCCTTCGGGACCACGATCCCGAGGAACTGTCCCACTACAGCAACGCCACCACGGACATCGAGTACAAGTTCCCCTTCGGATGGGGCGAGCTGTGGGGCGTGGCATCCCGGACAGACTTCGACCTGATGGCCCATCAGGACCACTCCGGTCAGGACATGAGCTATATGGATCCGGAGACCAATGAGCGGTATGTGCCTTACTGCATCGAGCCGTCGGTGGGCGTGGAGCGGATGCTCCTGGCTTTCCTGACCGACGCCTACGATGAGGAGGTGCTTACGGACAGCAAAGGCGAAGAAGACATCCGGAAGATCCTGAGACTTCATCCGGCCCTGGCGCCTTACAAGGCGGCCGTCCTGCCTTTGAGCAAAAAACTGGGCGACAAGGCCCGGTCCATCTACGAAGAACTGGTCCGGTACTTCCCTGTGGACTACGATGAAGCGGGATCCATCGGCAAGCGGTATCGGAGAGAAGACGAGATCGGAACTCCCTACTGCATCTGCGTGGACTTCCAGACCGTGGGCGACGACGAGACGCCGGCGGATGACTGCGTGACCATCAGAGAACGGGATTCCATGGAACAGATTCGAATACCCATTTCAGAGGTAAGAGAATACATTGAAGACAAGTTAGCGTTTTAGACAGTGAGGAGCGTATGGAAATGAAAAAGTTTGTCTATTCCTTTAATGAGGGCTCCAAGGACATGAGAGACCTGCTTGGCGGCAAGGGAGCCAACCTTGCGGAGATGACCAAGATCGGTCTGCCCGTGCCCTTTGGATTCACGGTAACGACGGAAGCGTGTACCAGATATTACGAAGAAGGTCAGACCATCGGCGAGGACATCGTGGAAGATATCTTTGCCAAGCTGGCCGATCTGGAAAACGTCAGCGGCAAGAAGTTCGGTGACGTGGAGAACCCCCTGCTGGTCTCCGTCCGGTCCGGAGCGAAGATCTCCATGCCGGGTATGATGGACACCATCCTGAACCTGGGCCTCAATGACCAGACCGTCGAGGGACTGTCCGCGCTGACGGAAAATCCCCGTTTCGCCTACGACAGCTATCGCCGGTTCATCCAGATGTTCGGCGACGTGGTCATGGGGATCCCCAAGGCCAAGTTCGACGAGATCTTCGACGGCCAGAAAGAGAAGAAGGGCGTCGAGTTCGACGTGGATCTGGATACGGACGACCTGAAAGAGATCATCGCGGCGTACAAAGTCATGTACAAGGGCGAGATCGGCAAGGACTTCCCCCAGGAGCCCAAGGATCAGCTCATGGAAGCCGTGGCGGCGGTATTCCGTTCCTGGAATACGGAGCGGGCCATCCTGTACCGGCAGCTGAACGAGATCCCCGACAGCATCGGAACGGCGGTCAACGTTCAGTCCATGGTCTTCGGTAACATGGGCGACACCTCCGGTACCGGCGTTGCCTTTACCCGGAGCCCGGTCAACGGCGAGAAGGCCATCTTCGGCGAATTCCTGGTCAACGCCCAGGGTGAAGACGTTGTGGCCGGCATCCGTACGCCTCAGCCCATCGCAGAGATGGCGCAGGCCTTCCCGGATGTCTACGACAACTTCGTGAAGATCGCCAATACGCTGGAAGAACACTATAAAGATATGCAGGACATGGAGTTTACCGTCGAGAGAGGCAAACTCTTCATGCTCCAGACCAGAAACGGCAAGCGGACGGCGCCGTCCGCAGTCAAGATCGCCGTGGATATGGTGGCCGAGGGACTGATCAGCAAGGAGGACGCGGT
>CADBQT010000241.1 GCA_902796875.1 uncultured Eubacteriales bacterium | reverse complement strand
TGGCCAAGCTGCTCATGAGCCCCGTGGACGGGGTCATCACCCACATCCGGGGAGAGGCCATCGACGGTCTCCGGGGAGGCGAAGGAGATACAGCCATCACCCTGGACTTCGGTGTGGGGGATGCTGTGGAGGCCATGATCAACGGGACCACCCGGATCGGCCACGTCATCACCAATACCGGGGATCCGGATGAACTGGACAGGATCATGTCCCAGGTTTATGAAAACATCTTTGTCAACGGGAGATCTCTGAAGGAACAATGGGACGCGTAAGAAACTATCTGCTTCTGCATATCTGCGTTCTGCTGTTTTCGTTTACCAGCGTGTTCGCAAAATCGGCAGCCAACGCATACAACCGGGGAGGCCTTACCGATCCCTCCCTCTACGTTTTCGTTTTCCTCATGCTGGCGGTCTGCGTGTTCTACGCCTTCTTCTGGCAAAAGGTCATCAAGCACGTGGATCTGAATATCGGCTACGCCAACCGGAGTGTCTATCTGATCTGGAGCCAGATCTGGGCGGTCATGATCTTCGGCGAACACCTTACGGTGAAAAACATCATCGGCCTGGCCATCGTCATGGTCGGGGTCATCGTCGTATCTTTGAGTGCGGAGTACCGGGACGAACTTCCCGCAAACGCCGATGAAAAAACCGAGGAGGTGGATCGATGAACATCTATCTCGCCGTCCTCGGCATCGCAACTATTTTCTCCGCCTTTTCCCAGGTCCTGCTCAAGCAGAGTGCCCGCAGGGAACACCGCAGCTGGATCTATGAATATCTGAACTGGCGTGTCATCACCGCCTACGGGATCGCCTTTGCGGTGCTGTTCGCCAACACCTGGGCCTATACCGGCGTGGACATGCGCTTCGGGCCGGTCATCGACACCTTCACGTATGTCTTCGTGATGATCTTTTCCTTCGTTCTGCTGAAGGAGCACTTCACCAAAGGCCAGTTAATCGGCAACCTGATCATCATCGCCGGCGTTCTCATCTACACCCTCTGATCCGGTTCCCTCATCCTCTGCTTCAGGTTCTTCTCCCTGGATGGGCGCGGTGATCACCTGCCAGATCTTGTATCCGTCCACCTCGTCCACGGGATCGTAGAGGATGGCCCGGCCGGCGCCTGTGTAGGCACGGTACCACCGATTCATGTATTCTTCCATCCGGTCCACGTTCTTGTTTTCGACCACGTAGACCTTATTGTTGTCAATGGTGTCGCCGAACACGTTGCTCAAGGCGTACTCGCCCATCCGGTCCAGAAGATAGGGGGATTCCGTTCCCCAGCTTCCGAAGGTGAACACGTTCCGATCCCGCTCCGGCTTCTTCAGCGGTTTGGCGTAGGTCTCGGGATTGCACTTGAGCCGTGTGGAGAATACGTAGACATTGGACCGGTCCTCGCTGATCTTCTGGGCGAGGGCGTCAGGACGGATCTTGCCTTTGATCTCCTTGGCCTGATCGAAGCCCCGTTCATATGCAGCATACCCGCCGCCCGCCAGAGCCAGGGCCAGGACAAGGGCCGTCAGGGTAGCGGTGATCACCGGAACGACCCGGCTCTTCCCCGTCTCCTCGTTGCGTCCCCAGGTCCTGCACGGATCGATGTAGTACAGAAGCCAGATGGATGCCGCCCAGTCGATGACGTAGGACGCCCGGTAGGCCGGTCTCTGGATGTAGAACAGATACCAGTACAGGAACAGGACGCCGCCACCCACCAGAATGACGTAGATCCAGTATCTGGGCCTTAGCCGCGCAAAGGCAAAGAGGGCCAGGGCCACCAGGATGATGATGTGCATCCCCGTGGGAGTGAGATCCCTCACCTCATGATAGATGTGGCGAAGGCATTTTTTCGTCGTGCCGAAAAGGAAGGATGCGTCCGTCTCGTGGGAGTCCTTGTAGACCTTGGCGATGGTCTGGAGCCGGTCCTTGGTGGCCGCCCCATCGTAGTCCAGGTACCAGTTATCGATCAGGTACATATCCTCCTGAGTGATGCCGGCTTCCGCATACTCGTCCGGATGCTTCTTGAAGTGGTCGTAGACCGGGTAGTCCACCACCGTGGTCCGGGCGTCATCGTACTCCCGGTAGTTCTGCAGGGCGTCGGTCCCCGTGTTCACCTTTTCCGACAGCTGGAACAGGCCGAAGGTCCCCGCGACAAACACCAGGGCAACCAGCAGACTGATCCCTCTCACCGGAGTCAGGTATCCGTCTTCCTTCAGAGACCTTCCCTCTCCGATGATCCAGAAGAGGAAGTAGAGGCCGCCGAAGGCCAGGGCGAAGACCATGGACTCGATGCGAAAGGCCGAGCCGATGAACATGAGGATGATTCCGGGGATGAAATAGCTCAGTCCCCGCTTTTCCGTAACCGCTGCGATGAGCAGGAGTACACCGATCACTGCCAGAAGTCCCGCCGTCTTGGTGAACTGGATGACGGAGTAGTGATCGAAGGAGTATACGGCGATGAGAAGGACGAACAGGATGTTGGCCAGCCAGCCCTTCCCCGCTGTGAAGAATGCTTTGGTCAGACATACGAAGGCGGCAAACGATGCCGCGATCTGGAACAGAACGAAGGCGTTCCACGAGCCGATCAGCTTCTGGATCCCCACGAGAAGCACGCAAAGGTAGTAGTCGATGAACCCGACGTGAGTCTCTCCCTCCACGATGCGCAGGGCGATGGCGTAGTCGTCGTTGGTCTCATAGGCCTGGGGGACCAGGATCAGGATCGCCGCCATGATGGCCGCATTGATCACCAGCGCCAGCACCCACAGCCAGCCTCCGGATAAGGTTCTTTTTGCTGATTCTTCCACGGTGTTTCCTCCCTTGGTAGTGTTCCATTAACGGTATCAGTATACCATATCCCTCTCGGAAGTTGCTATTGATAAACAGGGGGAATCATATTAAAATAATCATAGTTTGAGACAAAAAGGCAAAGGAGCATCTTCTATGCTTTATTCTATTGTGATCCCCTGCTACAAGTCCTCTCACACCATCCGCCAGGTGGTGGAGTTGACCATGGAGGAGATGGATCA
>CADBQT010000240.1 GCA_902796875.1 uncultured Eubacteriales bacterium | reverse complement strand
CGTATCCGTCCATCAGCTCCCGGTAGGTCTTGTCCTGAGTCGGGATCTCCGGCGCGGATCCGCCGCGAACGAAAGGCCTCACGTCCGCCTCGGTGATCTGACTGTGCTCCGCCGTGATCACCATGCGCTCGATCAGATTCTCCAGTTCTCGGACGTTGCCGCCCCACTGGGCGTTCTTCAGGATCTCCAAAGCCCCGTCGCTGACGGTCTTTTCGCTGCCGTACTCCTTGCCGAAGTAATCGATGAAGTAGTAGGTCAGTTTCTCGATGTCCTTCTTCCGGCCCCGAAGAGGCGGGATCTCCAAAGGCATCACGTTCAGCCGGTAGTACAGATCCTCCCGGAAGGTCCCCTCGGCGATCTGCTTTTTCAGATCCCGGTTGGTGGCGGCGATCAGCCGGATGTCCAGGGGGATGGTCTTGGATCCTCCCAGCCGAATGATCTCCTTTTCCTGAAGCACCCGCAGCAGCTTGGGCTGGAGATGCAAAGGCAACTCCCCGATCTCATCGAGAAACAGGGTGCCGCTGTTGGCCATTTCGAAGATGCCCCGTTTGCCACCCTTGCTGGCCCCGGTGAAGGTCCCCTCCTCGTAGCCGAAGAGTTCGGATTCCAGCAGGCTTTCCGGGATGGCGGCGCAGTTGATCTTGATGAAAGGCTTGCCCACCCGGTTGCCATTTTCATAAATGAAATTGGCGTAGACCTCCTTGCCGGTCCCCGACTCTCCCGTCAGCAGGACCGTGTTGTCCAGCTTGGCCACCTTCAGAGCGTAGCCTGCCAGCTGCTTGGACACGTCGTCCTCGGCGATGAGCTTGCCCCAAAGGGTGATGTTCTGCTGCTTCAGATACTCCAGCTCCGTCTCGTATTTCTCCGCTTCCGCCTCCATGACCTCTTTCAGGTGGGTCACTTCCGTAATGTCCCGCTCCGTGGTGATGACCAGGGCGATCTCGCCGCTGGCGTCTCTCCAGGGCTGGCCGGTGACGAAGACCTGGCCTCCGTCCCCCAGGTTCTGGACCAGTTCTTCCTTTTCCCCGGAGTGGAGGACCTTGATGGTCACAGAGTTCTCGATGTATCCGCTGGCCACCAGTTCGTAGACGGTCTTGCCGATGATCTCTTCCCGGGCCAGTCCGCCGGCCCGACAGGACACATCGTTGACCATGAGGACCTTGCCTTCACCGTTGGCGATGAAGATCCCCATTTCGACGCAGTTCAGCAGATCCATCAGATCGTCGTAGTTTTTCGTGATAAAGCTTCTGTTCATATCACTTTCCCCCAATGTCGATCACCGACCCCAGCTTTCTCAGTTCATCGACGAGTCTGCGAAACCCGTCCAGATCCAACTCCCTCGAAGTACAGAGCACCACGAACCGTTCCCCCTCATAGGTCAGCCGGTATGGGGTGCGAAAAAAGCCTCTCTCCAGATAGAACCGTTCCCGTTCGATCCGTTCCTGCCGGTTATCCGCTTCGATCTCCGGGTCCTCCACATCCAGGACGATCCCGTCACAAAGGTCCGAAGCCGCCAGCCATTGAAGAAAGGCTCCGCCGTATCCCCGGCCCCGCCGCTCTTCATCCACGGCGAAGAACAGCAGATATCCGACGCCGCCCTCGGTAATCAGGTATGCGTATCCGGCACAGGCCGGGTCAGGTTCCTCTCCCCCTTCGTCGATGGCGAGCAAAAGCGCCCGCCCCTCCTTCATCAATTCCAGAAGGTGGGCGTCTTCGATCCGCTCCTCCGGCGGAAAGGCCCGGTGATAAAGGGCTCTGGCTTCGTGGATCTCCCCGCTTTCGGGAGAGACCTTTCTGATCCTGACTTTTTCCTTCATCGAATCAATCATATCATTGGACAAGACCGCTGCATAGTCGCAGCGGCCTTTTTTGTCGAGGTGTTTTCTCTTGCTCCGCAGGGTCTGGGGCGCTGCAGGCGCCCCACCCTGTCGCAGCAGTTTAGTAACAGTCGTTGAAGTTGACGGTGATGGTCTTTCTGAAGGTGACTTCCTCGATGGTGTATCTTCCACCGATGCTTCCGTGACCGGTCTCCGTTCCCGGGCAGCCGCCGAAGGGCTGATGGGGTTCCCAGAAACCTGCGGATTCGTTGATGCACAGGTTTCCGGTGCGGAGTCTCTCGTGATACCAGTATGCCCACTTCATGCTGGAAGTGTACAGGGACATCTGCAGACCCAGCTTGGTGCTGTTGGCGATCTTCAGTGCCTCCTCATCATCCTTGAACTCGATGAT
>CADBQT010000239.1 GCA_902796875.1 uncultured Eubacteriales bacterium | reverse complement strand
CTCTTCGGAAGGGTAGCGGTATTGCTTTGCGTCATTTACCTGTACATCTTTCACCGTCACCTTCTCCGGGAGATCGTGACGGCGGATTTTTTTCACGGCTTTTCGCCTTTGCACATCGTGTGGGCCATCATGATGACCGGCATGATCCTGCATCTTCTGCCCCGGGTGCGTCTGTCCATGAGCGAGATGAAAAGCAAGCCATGGACCTACGAGGAACCTGAGGGAGGATACGACCGGAAGGAACTTCTGGAGTACGTGCAGGCCATGAACATCCGGGCGTGGCAGGTCCTGCTTCTTTGGGCATGCTTCAACGCCATATTCGGGATCCTGTACCTGCTGGACGTCATCGGCGTGGAGGAACTTCTGGTCCTGACTCTGTTCTACTACACGTCGGATCTGATCTGCATGATGCTCTTCTGCCCGTTTCAGAAGTACATCATGGGCAACCGGTGCTGCATCAGCTGCCGGATCTTCGACTGGGGCCATCTGATGATGTTCACCCCCATGCTGTTCATCGTCAGCTTCTTCAGCTGGAGCCTGTTCTTTATGTCCGTCGTGGTGGCTTTGCGGTGGGAGATCATCTACGCCTCTCACCCGGAAAGGTTCTGGCGGGGGTCCAACGCGGCCATCCGCTGCGAGAACTGCACGGACAAGATGTGCACCATCAAAAAACCGGTGGTCTCCGGCATCGACCGGGTGGCCTCCGCCATGCCCCGGCCGGCCAATAAGGTGGCGGCCAGCGCAGAGGAACTGGACGAGCACTAAGGATAAAGAAACGAGGAGAAATGACCATACGAAAAGATATCATCCTGGCCAGCGCATCTCCCCGGCGCCGGGAAATGTTCGAGGAGCAGGGGATCCCCGTGGAGATCGTCCCGGCGGACATCGACGAGGACCTGCCCTTTGCCATGAGCCCGGAAGGGGCGGTCATGTATCTTGCTCTCGCAAAGGCGGACCATGTCGCGGAAGACCATCAGGGATTGATCATTGCGGCGGACACCATTGTGGTGTACAATGGCGAAATCATGGGTAAGCCCCAGGACGAGGAAGATGCTTTCCGGATGCTGTCTCTGCTGCGGGGAAATGTCCATCAGGTGATCACGGGGGTGTGTCTCGTGGACAGCCGGGAGGAACTCCGGCGCAAGGAATGCCTTTGGGACGTGACCGACGTGTACTTCAAGGATTACTCCGACGAGGAGCTGCGCCGGTACGTGGAGACGGACGAGCCCTACGACAAAGCCGGAGGTTATGCGATCCAGATGACCTTCGGGAAATACATCGATCACATCGACGGGGACCGGGACAACGTGATCGGCTTCCCCATGTATCGCATAAGGAAATATTTGGAAACCAACGAGGCCGGGACCGACCCGGCGGATGGAGATAAAGAGTGAACGGAGATCGACTGAAAAAAAGCACCAGGCACGTACTGTTGGAAAACAAATGGCTTTTCGTCTGGATCTTCGCCGCGCTGCTGTTTTTTATCGGCATCTGGGTGATCCAGGGCAAGAACCCGGCCATCGACTTCGCCGCGGGATACATCATCGAGCTGAGTCTTTCCGTGGACAATCTCTTCGTGTTCCTGTTCATCTTCACCAGCTTCCACATCGATGAAAAGGCCCAGCACCGGGTGCTGACCTATGGGATCGCCGGGACCATCATCCTCCGGTTCCTGTTCATCTTCATCGGTGTTTCCCTGGTCAACCGTTTCGAGTGGGTCCTCTACATCTTCGGAGGGCTCCTCATCTTCAGCGGCATCCGGATGGCTCTGGAAAAGGAAGAGGAAGGGGAGGACCCCCACAACAGCCGGATGTTCCGGTTCTTCCAGAAGATCCTGCCCATGACCAGGTACTTCGCCGACGACCGTTTCTTCGTGGAAAACACTCCGGAGAACCGGGGCGGCAAGGACAGCGCCATGTACCGCAAAGTGCCCTGTCTGGCCACGCCTCTGCTGGCGGTCCTGCTCCTCATCGTCTTCTCCGATATCATTTTCGCCATCGATTCCGTGCCGGCTGTGATCTCCATTACCAGAGATCTGTTCATCGTTTGCACGTCCAATCTGTTCGCGGTCCTGGGACTTCGCCAGTTCTTCTTCGTTCTCGAGCACATGCACCGGAAGTTCCAGTACGTGAAGTACGCCGTCTCCCTGATCCTGATCTTCACCGGGATCAAGATGATCATCGAGATCTTCGGTCTCCACGTGGACAATCTCCTGTCCATCGGCATCATCTGCGGACTGCTGGGCGGCGGGATCCTGGTATCGGTGATCCTGTCCAGCCGGCAGGATGAGGAAGAGGAGAAGCAGGAGCAGAGGCAGGAAAATGCTGCCCGGGAGGACGAGATATGATCGGTTTCCTCGTTGCCAGCGTCCTGCTGGGCGTTGGCCTGGCCATGGACGCCTTTTCCGTTTCTCTGGCCAACGGGATGAACGGCCCGGAGATGAGCAAAGGCAAGGAGTCCCTCATCGCCGGCACTTTCGGTTTCTTCCAGGGTCTGATGCCCATGATCGGATGGGTGTGCGTCCATACTCTGATCGGATTCATCACCGCCTTCGAAAAACTCGTTCCCTGGATCGCCCTGATCCTTCTTGCCCTCATCGGCGGCAAGATGATCCGGGAGGGCATCTGCCAGAACCGGGAGGAAAAGGCGGGATTGCTGGATGAAGAGGCGAGAGCCGAAGCGACCGGACGGACCGGCCCCGGCGGAGGGACCCTCTTCCTGCAGGGGATCGCCACCTCCATCGACGCCCTGTCGGTGGGATTTGCCATCGCCCATTACACCCTGGGACAGGCCTGCCTTTGCGCCCTGATCATCGCGGCGGTGACCTTCATCATCTCCGCGGTCGGACTTGCGCTGGGCAAGCGCCTGGGGATGAAGCTGGCGGGCAAAGCCAGCATTCTGGGCGGCGTGATCCTGGTGATCATCGGCCTGGAGATCTGCATCAGCAACCTGGTG
>CADBQT010000238.1 GCA_902796875.1 uncultured Eubacteriales bacterium | reverse complement strand
GCCCAGATGGACGCAGCCCGGTCCGATGGACTCGCTGAGGCCGTAGTTGGTGTCGTACTGGTGATCGGGGAAGATCTTCTTCCACCGACGGATCAGGCTGGGGGGCACGGGCTGGGCGCCGATGTGCATGAGCCGCCACTGATCCAGCTGATATTCGTTAAGGTCCACATCCCCACTGTCGATGGCGTCCAGGATATCCTGGGCCCAGGGCACCAGCAGCCAGACGATGGTGCAGTGTTCTTCCGAGGCCGCTTTCAGGATGATCTCCGGCGTGGTGCCTTTGAGGATGATGGCCCGGCTTCCCGCATGGAGGCTGCCGAACCAGTGCATCTTGGCCCCGGTGTGATAGAGGGGCGGGATGCAGAGGAAGCAGTCATCCCGGGTCTGTCCGTGGTGTTCCCGTTCGCACCTGGCCGCATGGGAAAGGCTCTCGTGATTGTGCAGGATCGCCTTGGGGAATCCCGTGGTCCCCGACGAGAAGTAGATGGCTCCATCGTCGGAATCGGAGATCTGGATCTCCGGTGCCCGGGAGGAGCAGTATTCGATGTATTTGTCGTAGCTTTCCGCGAAAGTGGGGCAGGACTCGCCCACATAAAGGAGCAGATCCACATCGGGGATCCGGTCACAGATGGACTCCATCCGGCCGATGAATTCGGAACCGAAGACCAGTCCCCGGCAGTCCGCTTTTTTCAAACAGTACTTTATCTCATCCGCCGTGTACCGGAAGTTGAGGGGCACCGCCAATGCGCCTGTCTTCAGGATCCCGAAGTACACCGGGAGCCAGTCCAGGCAGTTCATCATCAGGATGCCGATCTTGTCTCCTTTTCGGATCCCCCGGGTCAGAAGAAAATTGGCGAACCGGTTGGCCCGGGTGTCGAACTCACTCCAGGTCATTTCCTTTCGCCCGATGTCGTGGGGGTTGGCTTCGATGAGATTGTATTCTTTCCATGTGCGCCGCTGGTCGTCCTCCGCGTCGGGGTTGATCTCCACCAGGGCCACTTCGTCTCCATATTCTCTGGCGTTCCGCACCAGAAGATCCGTTATGGGCATATTGTTTCTTCCTCGTTTCTTTCGGTTATTCTTCGATGTCTTCGGCGGCCGCCTCTTCCTCCTCCGCCTTGTGGCGGATCAGCAGGGTGACGATGATCCCGTCATCCACCATGGACTTGAACAGCCGTCCGTCTCCCGGCTTGCCGGCGACGCTCCCGTAGTGGGTGGGCACGGCGATATCGGGATGGATGATATTGACCAGCTCCGCCGCCTTGCCGGGGGTCATGGTGTATTTGCCCCCTACCGGCACAAAGGCAATGTCGCACCGGACTTCCTTGCTCTCCTCCGTCAGATCCGTGTCGCCGGCCACGTAGATCCGCCGGCCCTCGAAGGTGACGATGTATCCCAGCCACTCGTTGCGGCGGGGGTGATAGTGCTTCATCACATTGTATGCGGGAACGGTCTCGATCACCATTCCGTAGATGTCCATGGTCTGCCCCGGCTCCATCTCCACCACCTGGGTGGAAATGATCCCGGAATCGGACCAGGCTTCAAAACAGCTTCCCGGAATGACCAGAAGCGTGTCGTCCCGCAGGATCTTGTTGATGGAAGCCGGATCGAAGTGATCGTAATGGTCATGGGTTATAAAGATCACATCCGCATCGTGGGTCTCTTCCTCGATCTCATAGGGGTCGAAGTAGATCACTTTGTCCCCCTGGATGCGAATGCTGCTATGCTTGTTGATCGTGATTTTCTCTATCATGGCACTCCTCCACCACTCTCTATGATAGAACAAAAGACGCCTTCCCGCAAGTGCGGAAAGGGCGTCTTTTCGTTGTCTTTTCGATTGGCGTTTTCGGCCTTATTTCCAGTATCCGCCGAAGATGACGAGCAGGTAGCCCGTCGCCAGGACGATGGACATGATCATCATGGGCGCACCGATCTTCATGAACTGGATGAAGGTGATGGGGTAGCCCCGTCTGCCGGCAATACCGGTGAGCACTACGTTGGCGGATGCGCCGATGATGGTTCCGTTTCCGCCGAAGCAGGCGCCGATGGATACCGCCCACCAGAGGGGCCATACGTCGATGCCCTCCGCCGACATGGTCTGGATCAGCGGGATCAGGGTGGCGACAAATGGGATGTTGTCCAGGATGGCCGAGCAGATGGCCGACACCCAGAGGATGACGATCATCAGGATCACATAGTGAGTTCCCGTGGCTTCGATGAGGCTCTCCGCCAGCATGTGGATCAGGCCGACCTTTTCCAGGCCGCCGACCACGATGAACAGGAAGGCAAAGAAGACGATGGTGGGCCATTCCACATCGTGAACGGTCTCTTCCACGTCCTGACCGCCGATCATGATCATCAGAGCTGCGCAGGAAAGGGCGATGACGCTGGTCTTCAGCTCCAGGGCATCGTGGAGCAGGAAGGCGGCCGCCACCAGGAAGATCATGACAACGCTCTTGATGAAGAGGATACGATCCTTGATCATCTCGTTTTCATCCATCTGCATGATGAGTTCCATCTTCTCCGGCGCCACGGACAGTCCCCTGCCGTAAAGGAATTTGAACGAAATTATCGTCGCGACCATGACGATGGCCACGATGGGGCCGTCATAGATGACGAACTGGAGGAAGCTGATGTCCGCTGCGCTTCCCAACATGATGTTCGGCGGGTCACCGATCAGTGTCGCCGTACCACCCACGTTGGATGCGATGATCTGGGTCATCAGGTACGGTACCGGATTAAGATCCAGCTTCTGGCAGATGCTGAAGGTCATGGGACCGATGAGCAGGACCGTCGTCACGTTATCCAGGAACGCGGACAGCACCGCCGTGATGATCATAAATGCGACCATGATCCGCCAGGGATCGCCCTTGGCCATCCGTGCCGACTTGACGGCCAGATATTCGAACAGGCCGGAGTTCTTGACTACGGCCACGAACATCATCATACCGATGAGGACGCCGATGGTGTTGAAGTCGATAAATCCCAGCGCTTCCTTGGGCTCCAGGATGCCGATGAGGACCAGCAGCATCGCTCCGATCAGGGCGCAGGCCGCCCGGTGCAGCTTCTCGGACACGATGACGCCGATGACTGCTACGAAGATGGCCAGCGCAACGATTTGAATTGAGGTCATTCTCTTTCTCCTTCTCCTTCTCTCGCTGAATATTCAAACGCAATGCGGCGAAAAACGCCACTTTAATTAGTATGCCATAAAGCCCCGTCCCATTCAAGGGTTTTCCTGTTTATTGTATACAAAATCGGGCCGGTCCGGTGGGACCACGGGTCACTCCCGCTCCACAAAAAAAGACCACGCAGGAGCATATCAACCCTCCCGGGTGGTCTTCTCTGTCTTCTTTTCTCCGGCCTAGTGGTGCCGGACTCCGCCGCTGGCCACGTTGGAACGGGTCAGAGACTTGGCGATGATGATCTTCGCCTTCATCACGTCGTTGGGATCGCCGTCTTCCTCGTGCTTGGTGAGCCAGTCTTCGGCCATGGCCTTCTGGCTGAGCACCCGGTCCATATCGATATCCTCGGACCACTCCACCGCATCGGTGTAGATGATGATGCTGTCCTTGATCTCGATGAAGCCTCCGGCGACTGCGGCAACACGCCAGTCGTCTTTGCCGGCGCCCTTTTCCTGGATCCACAGTTCCCCGATGTCCAGGAGTTTGCAGCCCCAGCAATGACCGGCCATGAAGCCTTCATCTCCCTCCAGCGTCGTCACGATGACCAGGTCTACCTCGCCCCGATAAAACAGCTTGGACGGCGTGATGATCTCAAGTTTTACACTGTTTACTGCCATAGGATCACTCCGACTTCTGACTCGCTTCGTACTTGGCCACGACTTCGTCGATGCCGCCGGCCATCAGGAACATCTGCTCCGGGATCTGGTCGTGCTGACCTTCCAGGATCTCCTTGAATCCGCGGACCGTCTCCTTAAGCGGCAGGTACTTTCCTTCCATGCCGGTGAACTGAGACGCCACGCTGAAGGGCTGGGACAGGAACCGCTGGATCTTTCTGGCCCGGCCGACGATGAGCTTGTCGTCGTCGGACAGTTCGTCCATACCCAGGATGGCGATGATGTCCTGCAGCTCTTTGTATCTCTGGAGCACTTCCTGCACTCCCCGGGCGGTGTTGTAATGCTCTTCGCCCAAGATGAGGGGATCCATGATCCGGGAGGTGGATTCCAGGGGGTCGACCGCCGGATAGATACCCAGCTCGGAGATGGATCGGGACAGAACCGTGGTCGCATCCAGGTGAGCGAAGGTGGTGGCCGGGGCCGGGTCGGTCAGGTCGTCCGCAGGGACGTAGACCGCCTGTACCGAGGTGATGGATCCCTTCTTCGTGGAAGTGATCCGCTCTTGGAGGGCGCCCATTTCTGTAGCCAGGGTGGGCTGATATCCTACCGCGGAAGGCACACGGCCCAGCAGCGCGGATACCTCGGAACCAGCCTGGGTGAAACGGAAGATGTTGTCGATGAACAGCAGCACGTCCTGATTCTCCTGATCACGGAAGTACTCCGCCATGGTCAGACCCGTCAGGGCTACCCGCATTCTGGCCCCCGGCGGCTCGTTCATCTGTCCGAAGACCATGGCCGTCTTATCGATAACGCCCGACTCCTTCATCTCGTAGTACAGGTCGTTTCCTTCTCTTGTACGCTCGCCGACTCCCGCGAATACGGAGATGCCGCCGTGCTCCTTGGCGATGTTGTTGATCAGTTCCTGGATCAGAACCGTCTTGCCGACGCCGGCACCGCCGAAGAGGCCGACTTTACCGCCTCGGGTATAGGGAGCGATCAGGTCGATGACCTTGATGCCCGTTTCGAAGATCTGGGCCGAGGTGTCCTGCTCCTCGAAGGGAGGCGCCGGACGGTGGATCGGCGTGATCATATCCGTTTCGATGGGCGGCATGTCGTCGATGGGCTCGCCGATAACGTTGAACATCCGGCCCAGGACCTCTTTACCGACGGAGATCCTGATGGGATCTCCCGTGTCCGTCGCGTCCATGCCCCGGCGGAGTCCGTCCGTCGAGGAAAGGGCAACGCACCGGGCGACGTCATCACCCAGGTGCTGAGCGACCTCGGTAACGATCCGGCGGCCTTCAAACTCGATGGTCACCGCGTTGAGCAGTTCCGGCATCTCGTCCTCTTTGAACTTGATGTCGATAACGGGTCCGATGACCTGATGGATTTTTCCTGTGTTCATTGCTTACTTGCCTCCATTATACTGTTAACTCTGCGCCTCCGATCCGGCGACGATTTCGATGATCTCATCGGTGATGGCCGACTGTCTGGCCCGGTTGTAGGTCAGATTCAGACCTTCCAGCATCTCCCGGGCATTGTCGGTGGCGTTTTCCATGGCCATACGCCGGGCGGCGTGCTCACAGGTCGCCGATTCGACGACTGCGGAGTAGACCATGGTCTCCACGTACTTGGGCACCAGGTAGTTGAAGACTTCCTCCACGGAAGGCTCGTACTCCACCTGATTATAGGTAGGTTCGTATTCGGGATCGTTCTCGATCTCAAAGGGCAGCAGGGTCACGTTCCGGACCTCCTGCTCCATACTGCTGATGAACGCGGTATAGATGAGCACGACCTCGTCGATCTCCTTCTTCCGGTACATTTCGATAATGGGTTCGCTCAGCTCCTTGCTCTCCAGGAAGGAGATGCTCTCCGGCGGAGAAAGGTAGGAGCTGTGGATGCCGTAGCCCCGCTTCTCGAAGTACTCCTTGCCCTTGCTCCCGATGGCGATGATGACCGGCTTCTCCGGATCCGTATCGATCTCCCGCTGGGCCTCCTTGAGGATGTTGTTGTTGAATCCTCCGCAAAGGCCACGGCTGCTGGTGCAGATAATATAGCAGGTCGTCTTGATTTCCCGGTTGCCGGCCAGGTATTCCTGGGGGATCTCCTGGCTGCTGTTGAACAGTTCCCTGATCGTATTGGTCAGATAGTGTGAGTTCGCGTTGGTCTTTTCGTAGATCGCCTTAGCCTTACGCAGCTTACCTGCGGACACCAGCTTCATGGCATTGGTGATATGCTCCGTGCTGGTCACGCTCTTGATCCGCCGCTTGATATCCTGTATGCTTTCGGTCGCCACGCACTCACCTCCTTTATGGTTTCATTCCTTCTGGCGCTTCAATCGTCTGGCAGCCTTATGCCTCTGCCTTTGCGTCTGCGCCTTCCTCCGCTTCAGCTTCCTCTTCCGGTGCGATGACATCGTCGGCGCCGATCTTCTTCAGGAACTGATCGATACACTTCTCGATCGCTTCCTTCAGTTTCCCGTTGGTGGCGTCGCTGATGACGCCTTCCTCCTTGATGGTCTTGCCGATGTCGGGATACGCGGAGTTCATATAGGTGTAGAACTCGGACTCGAAATCACGGATGTTGGCCGCGCCCACTCTGGCCAGATGACCGTTGGTGGCCGCATAGATCAGCATGATCTGATCTTCGACCGGAATGGGATGGTACTGAGGCTGCTTCAGGATCTCCATGAGGATCTCACCGTGATCCAGCCGGGCCTTCGTTTCCTTGTCGATATCCGAACCGAACTGGGCGAAGCTGGCCAGCTCTCTGTACTGAGCCAGTTCCAGTTTGACGGAGCTGGCGACCTTTTTCATGGCCTTGATCTGGGCATCGCCGCCGACTCGGGATACGGAGATACCGGCGTTGATGGCCGGACGCTGTCCCGAGAAGAACAGCTCAGACTCCAGGAAGATCTGGCCGTCGGTAATGGAGATGACGTTGGTCGGGATGTACGCCGATACGTCTCCGGCCTGGGTCTCGATGATGGGCAGAGCCGTCAGAGAGCCGCCGCCCAGTTCGTCGGACAGCTTGGCCGCTCTCTCCAGAAGTCTCGAATGGAGGTAGAAGACGTCGCCCGGATAAGCCTCACGGCCCGGCGGTCTTCTCAGCAGCAGGGACATGGCCCGGTAGGCCACGGCGTGTTTGGACAGGTCATCGTAGATGGCCAGCACGTGCTTGCCCTGATGCATGAAGTATTCTCCGATGGCGCATCCTGCGTAGGGGGCGATGTACTGCAGGGGAGCAACGTCCGATGCGGTCGCCGATACGATGATGCTGTATTCCATAGCGCCTTTGTCTTCCAGGGTCTGTACCAGCTGGGCGACGGTGGACGCCTTCTGTCCGATAGCCACGTAGATGCAGATCACGTCCTCACCTTTCTGGTTCAGGATCGTGTCCACGGCGATGGCGGTCTTACCGGTCTGACGGTCGCCGATGATCAGCTCACGCTGTCCCCGTCCGATGGGGATCATGGCATCGATGGCCTTCAGTCCGGTCTGCAGGGGCTCGTATACCGACCGTCTCTGCAGCACGCCGGGAGCCGGGCTCTCGATGGGCCGGGTCTCACTGGTGACGATGGGGCCTTTGCCGTCCAAAGGCTGTCCCAGGGCGTTGACGACACGTCCCAGCATGGCATCGCCTACCGGGACCTCCACAACGGTTCCCGTGGGTTTGACGATGTCGCCTTCTTTGATTTCCCGGTCAGATCCGAGAATAACGACACCCACGTTGTCCTCTTCCAGGTTCTGGGCCATTCCGTAGACGTCATCGTTGAACTGCACCAGCTCGCCGGCCATGCAGTTGTCCAGCCCGTAGACACGGGCGATGCCGTCACCTACCTGAATGACCGTCCCGAAGTCGGAAACGTCCAGTTTCCCCTTGTAGTTCTTGATCTGTTCTTTGATGACTGAACTGATCTCTTCAGGTCTTAAATTCATCCTTATTCCTCCGTTTTACGATAGGTTCATCTGGCTTGCCATCTCGTCAAGCCGTTTTCTGAAGGAAGCGTCGATAACCTTCCCCTCAGCCAGGACCTTGATCCCGGCCATGATGGACGGATCGACTTCATTGGTCAGTTTGATGTTCTCCTTGAGGAGCTTGCTGGTCTCTTCCTCGATCTCCGCCAGGCGCTTCTCATCCAGAGGCACAGCCGAATAGACGGTGCCATAGGCAACCCCCTCCTCGTGATTGAGGAGATCGTCGTACACCCGAATGATCCTGCTCAGCTGTCCCATCCGACGCTTGTCGATGAGAACGTACAGGAAGTTCATCAGCTCGTCGCAGATCTTTCCTTCAAATATGTTCCGCAGAGTCTTTTTCTTTTCCTCGGCGGATATGGCCGGATAGTTCACAAAGGCCTTCAGGTCCGGTTCCGCATCCATGATGTCCAGAACGGTCTGAGCTTCCTCTTTGATCTGTTCCGTTTTTCCCTGTTCCGTGGCGGCCTCAAAGAGCGCCGTCCCGTAGGTCATATCGACGGTTAACTCTGCCATCCCGTGCTCCTTGCCTGATCGATCACCTCGTCAACGATCGCGTCCTGACCGACGTTCTCGATCTCTTTGCCGACGATCTTTTCCGCTGCAAGCAGCGCCAGTGTTCCGATCTCCTGGCGCATCTCCTCCATGGCCTTGGCTTTTTCCAGCTCGATGTTCTTCTCGGCCTTGGCCATCATGTCGCTGGCCTGCTGCCTGGCTTCGTTGAGGATCTCCTGCGCCTGGACGTCCGCCTGCTGACGGGCCTCCCGGATGATCTCCCGGCCCTCTTCTTCGACGTTGGCGATCCGGGCGCTGTAGTTGCGCATCTTCTCGTCGGCCCGTTTGTTCATGGCCTCCGCACTGTCAAAGGCATCCCGAACGGCATTCTCCCGTTCCAGCATGAAGGCACGGATCTTTTCCCAGAAATATTTTTTCAGGATGATATACAGGATGAGAAGGTTCAAAACGACCATCAGTGATGTCCAGTTGATCTCAATCAAGCCCTGATGTAATTCCATCCGTATTTCCTCCTTCCCTTATCTAAACTCGGTGCTAACTCTCCTGCAATTTACGGCATGAGGGGGTTGGCGAACAGCAGCATGATGGAGATGACCAGGGCGAAGATACCCGCGGTCTCCGTCAGCGCTACACCGATCAGCATGAGCTTCAGCAGCGTACCCTGAGCCTCCGGCTGACGAGCCGTACTCTCTACAGTCTTACCGGCGTTATAACCGATACCGACTCCGACACCGATCATCGCGACCATGGCGATACCTGCACCAAGTGATGACATTGCTGCGATCAGTTCTGCTCCAGTGAATCCTGTCATTGTATTGTCCTCCTTAAACTACCTTAACTTTACGGTTAGTCCTCGTCAACGGTCCTGCCGTTGGCGATGAACACCATGGTTAACATTGTGAAGATGTATGCCTGCAGAATCGGCTCGAACATATCGAACCAGAAGTTCAGAGGCAGCGGGAATGCGATCTGGAAGAAGGGAACGACCGATCCCAGGGCGTGAGACGCCGTGGCCAGACCGCTGTAGACCAGCGTCATGACGATAACGCCGGCGAAGATATTACCGAAGATTCGGCAGGCCAGTGTGATGGGGAACATGCACTCACTCATCAGGTTCAAAGGCCACATCCAAAGATAAGGCGAAGCCATGTGCTTGTTGTAGCCGATGAAGCCTCTGGCCCGGATCGAATTGTAGTGGATCATGATGAACGAAATGAGGGCCAGGGGGCCGGTGCAGTTCAGGTCCGCCGTGATGGGCCGCAGATCCAGCAGGCCCAGCATGCTTCCGAAACCGAGGAAAACGATGAGGGTCCCCATGTAGGGGGTGAACCGCTCACCGATCTCACCCATCGTGTCCTTGACCATTTTGTAGATAAAGCCTACCAGAAGTTCTCCAACCAGCTGGGCCCCCTTGGGGATCCGCTGCATGTTTCTGGTGGCGCAGAAGGCGAAGATCAGAATGATGATACTGATGATCCATCCGAAGATGACCGTCTCAGTGAAGTTCACACTTCCGATACTGAAGATTATTCTTGGACCTACTTCCATGCTCTCCTCCTACCAGTCTTCGTCCTCATCGTCGTAGACGCTGAGATCGTTCCACTCCTTCGGCTCTGTCCAGTCGTTGAGCGGATTTTTCTTTTTCAGAATGAGCTTGTAGACGATGCCGTACAGGACGAGAATGCCGAAGTGAAGGGTGATGAACCCGGCAAGACATCCGAATCCGCAGGTGACGTTCGCCCGGATACAGAGGAAAAAGACAACTCCATAAAGGAGCATTCTCGCAAAATATCCCAAAACTATGATCCCGCCCTTTTTCATGATCTCCGTCAGCGCCCCGGTTCGGGTCAGGATCAGGAAACAGATCATGGTCACCGCCGTTCCGACAGCCAATCCTCCGCTGAACCAGAGGCTTGGACCGATGACGGCCAGGGAGATCAGTTCGGCCAAAACAGCCATACCCAAAGCGGACAGGAGGATTTCTTTTTTGAAATTCTTCATGTCCCCCATAACAACTTCCCCTCTGTACAAGTCTGGTATTAATTATACACATTTTTGCTGTTTTATCAACCGATTTCTGAAAGTTAAAAAAGTGTCAGCACAAACAAATCACTCTTCTATTCCCTCGATCACCGTGTTCATCCACTTCCTGCTGATGAACCTTCTGGTCAGGATGATCCCCTTGACCACGCCCTCGGTTTTTACCGACAGCACCGCCAGCCAGACGGGCCAGAGGAGCTTCAGAGAGGTGATGAAGGCCAGGGGCACGCCGATGAGCCAGATGGTGC
>CADBQT010000237.1 GCA_902796875.1 uncultured Eubacteriales bacterium | reverse complement strand
TCATTTTGCCCGTTTTCCATAGTCTGGGCTACCGTCAGGGTATTTTCCCGCATATCGCCGCTTAGGGCCTCCAGATGGATCCTGGCGTTTTCCAGAAGCTCTCTTGGAGCTCCCGCCAGCCGGGCCACGTGGATCCCGTAGCTCTGGCTGGCCTTTCCTTCCACGATCTTGTGAAGGAAGATCACCTCTCCGTTTTCCTCCGCCACATCCACGTTCAGGTTCTTTACCCCGGCCAGGGTGTTCTCCAGAACGGTCATCTCGTGATAGTGGGTGGCGAACAGGGTCCGGATCCTTCTCTCCGGGTGGCAGAGATATTCCGCCGCCGCCCAGGCGATGGACAGGCCGTCGTAGGTGCTGGTGCCCCGGCCGATCTCGTCCAGGATCACCAGGCTCCTGCCCGTGGCCGAATTCAGGATATGGGAAAGCTCGCTCATCTCCACGTAGAACGTACTCTGCCCCTGAGCCAGGTTGTCCGAAGCGCCGATCCGGGTAAAGATCCGGTCGCACACGCCGATCCTGGCCTTGGACGCAGGCACGAAGCAGCCCGTCTGGGCCATGAGGACGATGAGGGCGGTCTGCCGCATATAGGTGGACTTCCCGGACATGTTGGGACCGGTGATGATGAGCATACTCCCTTTCTCCCGGTCGATCCAGGTGTCGTTTTCCACAAAGAGCCCGTCCCGGATGGTCTGTTCGATCACCGGATGGCGTCCCCGCTGGATGGAGATCACGTCTCCGTCGTCCACCTCCGGACGAACATAGTTGTTCTTTTCCCCCACGTGGGCAAAGGAGACCAGCACGTCCAGGCCTGCGATGGCCCGGCTGGTGCTCTGGATCCTGGGGATCATCTCCTGCAGGGTCCGGCGGATGCCGGTGAACAGGTCGTATTCCAGTTTGTTGATCTCCGTTTCCGCGCCCAGGACCTTTCGCTCCGTCTCCTTCAGCTGGGGAGTGACGAAACGCTCGCTGTTTACCAGGGTCTGTTTGCGGATATAGTCCTCCGGCACCAGATCGTAGGCGGATTTGGTCACCTCCAGATAATAACCGAAGACTTTGTTGAATCCCACTTTCAGGTTCTTGATGCCGGTCCGTTCCCGTTCCGTCTGCTCAAGGGATGCGATCCAGCCTTGAGCGTCCCGGATGGAGAGCTTCAGGTCATCCAGTTCCTCCGAGTACCCCTCCTTGATCAGATCTCCCTCGGAGATGGTCACGGGAGGCTCCTCCACGATGCTCTCGTCGATGAGGGCGTAGAGATCCTCCAGAGGATCCACTTCCTCCTCGATCTGCTGCAAAAGCCGTGCGGAGCATCCGGCAAGATCCCCCTTGATATCGGGAAGAGAAGCGCAGGAGTTTCTCAGGGCGATCAGATCCCGGCCGTTGGCCTTGCCTGCCGCCACCCTGCCGGCCAGTCGCTCGAAGTCGTAGATCCGTTTCAGGGCCTCCTTCAGGTCATTTCGTAGAAGCACCTGATCCGTCAGCTCCTCCACCGCATCCAGCCGGTCGTTGATCCCCTCCGTCTGGTGAAGAGGCTCCCGCAGCCACTGTTTCATTTTCCGGGATCCCATGGCCGTATGGGTCCGGTCCAGGATCCCCAGAAGTGACCCCTGGATCTTCCGCTCGAAGAGGGTCTCCGTCAGTTCCAGATTTCGGATAGTCGCCTTGTCCAGGGACATGTGGTCCCCCAGAGCGTAGACGGAAACCGTCCGGATATGGGAAAGATCCGTCTTCTGGGTGTCGGCGATGTATAAAAGAAGAGCCCCAAGGCCTACTTCCGCGGCGGAACCCTCCTCGATCCCAAGGCCCTGCAGTGACCCCACGTGAAACTGGCGCAGGATCATATCCCTGGCCGCATCATGCCGGTAATAGGCCTCGTCGCTCCGGCCCAGACAGGCATCGGAGGATGCGGCGATGTCCTGGCCGTCCAGGGCGTCGTCCGTCTCCTGATCCATGAGGATCTCCCGGGCCCGGATCTTCACCAGTTCGTCGATGAGGGAGTCCCTGGCCCCTTCTCCCCGCAGGGTGGTCAGCCGAAGCTCCCCGGTGGAAATGTCGCAGTAAGCCAGGCCGATCTCGTGATCGGCAAAGGCAACGGACGCGATGTAGTTATTCTCTCCCTCGTGGAGCATGAGACTGGAGAGGACCGTGCCCGGGGTGACGATCTGGACCACATCCCGGGCCACAAGGCCTTTGGTGGTGGCCGGATCCTCCATCTGCTCGCAGATGGCCACACGGTACCCCTTCTCGATCAGCCGGGCAATATAAGAATCCGCAGAATGGAAAGGGACTCCGCACATAGGAGCCCTTTCTTCCATTCCGCAATTTTTGCCGGTCAGTGTCAGTTCCAGTTCCCGGGACACCAGTTTGGCGTCCTCGAAGAACATTTCGTAGAAATCACCGAGTCGAAAGAACAGGATCTCATCCGGGTACTTTTCCTTGATATCGAGATACTGCTGCATCATCGGTGACAGTTTAGACGTCATGGATCGATCCCTACCTGTTGTTATACGCTTCGATACCCAGACGGATCAGCTCGGCGCCTCTCCGCATGGATTCCTGGTTAAGTACATAGGCGATCCGCATCTCGTCCCTGCCCAGGCCTTCGGTGACGTAGAAGCCCTCTGCGGGAGCGAACATGACGGTCTCGCCTTTATCGTCGAATTCCTTGAGGAGAAACATGAGGAAGTCCTCCACATCGTCTACGGGAAGCTTGCAGGTCAGATAGAATGCGCCGCCGGGTTTCTGGCAGACGACGCCGGGGATCTGACTGATCTCCTCGTAGGCCGCATTTCTTCTTCCCTCGTACTCGGCTCTCGCCTCCTCATAGTAGGCGGGATCCAGCCGATACAGCGCCGCCGCGCCCACCTGATCCAGAGTGGGACAGCAAAGTCTTCCCTGGGCCAGCTTCAAAACGGCGTCCATGAACTCTCTGTTCTTGCTCATGACGCAGCCCACGCGGGCGCCGCAGGCAGAGAACCGCTTGGACACGGAGTCGATGATGATGACCCGGTCTGCCAGCTCCGGCAGCATGCCGAAGGAGGTGACGGGACGACCGTCGTAGGCAAACTCACGATAGACCTCGTCGGAGATGATCCACAGATCATGCTCCTTGGCGATCTCGCCCACCAGCTTCATCTCATCCAGGGACAGGACACGTCCCGTGGGATTTCCCGGGCTGATGCAGCAGATGGCCCTGGTCTTCCCGGTGATGGCCCCTTCGATCATCTCCCGGTCCGCCCAGGCGTAGCCGTCCTCGGCCCTGGTGGTGATGGGCACCAGGCTTCCGCCCACCTGGCCGCAGAAGGTGTTGTAGTTGGTGTAGAAAGGCTCGGCGATCAGGGCCTCTTCCCCTTCGTTGAGAAGAGCGGTGAAGGTCATGGTCAGAGCCTCGGATCCTCCGTTGGTGACCAGGATATCCTGCCGTTCGAACTCCATGTCGTAGAGTTTATTGTAATCGATAATGGCATCCAGGAGCTCGGTAACGCCGCCGGATTCCGCATAGGCGATGACCTTTTTGTCGAAAGCCCGGATCGCTTCCATAAAGCATGGAGGGGTCTCCACGTCCGGCTGACCGATGTTCAGACGATAAACCTTCTTCCCCTCAGCTTCCGCTTCGAAAGCATAGGTGTTGAACCTTCTGATGGGGGAAAACTGCATGGCTGCAACTCTGTTCGATACTTTCATT
>CADBQT010000236.1 GCA_902796875.1 uncultured Eubacteriales bacterium | reverse complement strand
GTTGGTCTGGCCATCGTCCAGGCCATCGGCGTGACCATCGGCCTGTTCCGGCAGGCCCTGATCAGCACAGACGTATTCTCGATCATCGTGATCGTCATGGTGCTGACCGCAGGTACGGCATTCCTGATGTGGCTGGGTGAGATGATCAACGAGAGAGGCATCGGCAACGGAATCTCCCTCATCATCTTCGCCGGCATCATCGCCAGACTGCCCTCCGCCTGTCAGGAGATCTGGACGAAGTTACAGGACGGTACCATGAGCATCGTCACACTGATCGTGTTCGTGCTCTTCTGTATCGTCGTCATCGTAGGGATCATCATGGTCCAGCAGGGCCAGCGGCGGATCCCGGTACAGTACGCCAAGCGCGTTGTCGGAAGGAAGATGTACGGCGGCCAGGCCACCCACATCCCCTTAAAGGTCAACCAGGCAGGCGTCATCCCGGTCATCTTCGCCATGGCATTCCTGCAGTTCCCCCTGACGATCACCTACTTCATGAACGCCCAGGGCGATGCGGCACAGTGGATCGAGAAGTGGCTCTCCCCCACGGGAAGCCCCGGTGTCTGGGTCTACGCGGCATTTAACGGAGTGCTGATCATATTCTTCACCTACTTCTACACATCGGTAACCTTTAATCCGGTAGAAGTGGCGCAGAACATGAAGGCAAACGGTGGATTTATCCCCGGAATCCGGCCGGGTAAGGCCACGGTGGATTACCTCCAGAGGGTGATGACGAGAATCACCTTCGTGGGAGCGATCTTCCTGGCAGCGGTCGCGATCCTGCCCACCATCGTCAGCCAGCTGGGCGGACTGAACTTCCACTTCGGTGGTACGTCACTGCTCATCGCGGTCGGTGTGGCATTGGATACGATGAAACAACTGGAGAACCAGATGGTCATGAGAAACTATTCGGGATTCCTGAAGTAAATGGAGGTAGACGATGAATCTTATTCTGTTAGGCCCTCCGGGAGCGGGCAAAGGCACCCAGGCCGCCAAGATCGTTGAGAAGTATAATATTCCTCACATCTCCACGGGCGACATTTTCAGAGAGAACATCAAGAATGGTACCGAACTGGGTAAGAAAGCTCAGGAATACATGAATGCCGGACAGCTGGTCCCCGATGAGCTGGTCGTGGAGATCGCCACGGACAGACTGAATGCGGACGACTGCAAGAACGGCTTCCTGCTGGACGGGTTCCCGAGAACCGTGTTCCAGGCGGAAAAGCTGGACGAGTTCCTGGCAGCCAAAGGCGACAAGGTGGACTGCGTGCTGGACATCGATGTCCCCAGAGACGAGTTGATGATCCGTCTGACCGGACGGAGAGTCTGCAAGAACTGCGGAGCATCCTTCCACGTGGTCAACATCCCCCCGAAGCAGGAAGGGATCTGCGACGTCTGCGGAGCCGAGCTGGTTCAGAGAGCGGACGATAACGAAGAGACCGCCAGCAACCGGATCGATGTCTATAACAAGGAGACCAAACCTCTGGTCGACTACTACGAAGCTGCGGGCAACATCGCTCACATCGACGGCACGACCGGGCTGGAGAACGTGTTTAACACGATCACGGAAATCCTGGGTGACTGAGTATGATCATCATCAAGTCTGACCAGGAGATCGATCTCATGCGGGAATCCGGGAAGGTGACGGGGTTCATCCTGAAAGAACTGGAGAACATCGTCCGTCCCGGGATCTCCACCGCCGACATCGATGCCTTTGTGGAAAAGACCATACGCAGCCACGGAATGATCCCCACCTTTCTCGGGTACGGCGGATTTCCGGCCAGCGCATGCGTATCCATCAACGAGGAGGTCGTTCACGGGATCCCGGACAAGAACCGGATCCTGAAGGAGGGCGACATCGTCAGCGTGGATGTAGGGTCGACCCACAAAGGTTACGTCAGCGACGCGGCCAGGACCTACCCGGTGGGGCAGGTCAGTGAAGAGGCCACCAGGCTGATGGAGGCGACAAAAGCCAGCTTCTTTGCCGGGATCGAGTATTGCCGGGTGGGGTGCCGGTTATCGGACATCTCCCACGGCGTACAGGAATCGGCGGAGGGCGAAGGCTTCTCCGTGATCCGGGATTTTGTGGGACACGGCGTCGGGCAGAACATGCACGAGGATCCCCAGATCCCCAACTTTGGAAAGCCGGGTCGAGGACCCAGGCTGGCGAAGGGAATGGTCTTCGCCATTGAACCGATGATCTGTGAGGGAGGCTACGAAGTCCGGACACTGGACAATGACTGGACGGTCGTGACGTTGGACGGCAAGCTTTCCGCTCACTATGAGAATACGGTGGTTATCACGGATGGTGAGCCGGAGCTGCTCACGCTTGGAGAATGAGAGGTGTGAACCTATGGCAAAGAAAGATGTAATCGAAGCGGAAGGCACGGTCGTCGAAGCACAGCCCAACGCCATGTTCATCGTTGAACTGGAGACGGGGCACAAGGTGCTGGCCCATGTATCCGGCAAGATCCGGACCAACTACATTCGGATCATCCCCGGAGACAAGGTGAAGGTGGAGCTCTCCCCCTACGACCTGACGAGAGGAAGAATTACCTGGAGAGGACGCGCGTAGTTATACGACAGGAGGTTTAGAAATGAAAGTAAGAGCATCTGTGAAGCCCATGTGCGAGAAGTGCAAGGTCATCAAGCTCAAGGGTAAGGTAATGGTTATCTGTGAAAATCCGAAACATAAACCGAAGCAGGGTTAATAAATCAGTCCAATAATGAACAAATAATGTATTTGTTCCGGCAACTGGTCCTCG
>CADBQT010000235.1 GCA_902796875.1 uncultured Eubacteriales bacterium | reverse complement strand
TCTTCGACATCGCCCGGATCCGGGAGTACGGCACCCGGAAATACGGAGATCCGGATAACTGGAAGGCCGTGGAGCCCCAGCGGTACCTGGACGCAGCGTTCCGGCATCTGCTGGATTACATCGCCAACCCGTCCGGCACCGATGAGGAGAGCGGCCTGCCTCACCTGTGGAACCTGGCCTGCAACGTGGCGTTTCTGTGTGAGCTGGAGGACAAGCAATGGCAAGAAGAGTAAATCCCATGCTGGCCGGCATCGAGGCCAAGCATCTGCGCGACATTGCCCGTCAGCGCTCCTTCACCCTCCAGCAGTGCTGCGACATGATGCTCATCGCCGCCAACGCCGCCTTCGGCTTCGGCCCGGACCGCCTCTCCAAGCTCCAGGAGACCTACGAAGCGGTGTTCCGGGAGTATGCGGAAATGGCCGTCTCTGACGGGGCGGACGACCCGGACATCGTTTACACCCGGGCCAAAGTGGACCAGAAGTTAGAGCAGATATTGGGGGACCGGTTCGTCCCATGGGAGGCGCGATATGGCGTATGAAAGCAATTTCGCCAAGGCTCTGGTACTCCTCCGCATCCTGGTGGATGAGACCAGAGAAGACACGCCACTGTCGAAACATCAGCTGATCAGGCGATGCGAGGAGGAGGGCTGCTATCTCCACCCGAAAACCTTTGACAAATACGTCAGGGACATGGCAGATGGCGGCATCGTCATCCGGAGACGGGTGGAGAACGGGAAGGAGCGCGGCGCCAATCTGTACTGGTATGCCGACGGCTGGATCTGAAACGAGGTGACCGGTATGACACTGAATGAATACGTGGCCTGGTACCGGGCCACCCAATGAGAGAGCAGAGAGGAGGCAGCCCATGAGCAGACCGAGATACTGGTGGTACGGAAACGTCCTGCGGGTGATCCGGAACTACCCGGCGCTCCGGGCGGCCAAGGACGCGGTCCAGAGCGTCAGCACCACAGCCAACTATTCCGGCGCGCCTGGGGGCTCCGGCGGGAGCAGGAGAACAGAGAACAGCGCTCTGCGCCAGCTTTCTCCCAGGGAGGAGGACGACCTGGACGCCGTGGAGCGGGCCATGGAGCGGGTCTCCGATGAGGTCCTGGAGGTGGTGCGGCTGTACCACTGGAAGGGCGTCCGCAATTTTGAAACAGTCGGGTACCGGCTGCACATCAGCCCCCGAACGGCCAGACGGCGGAACGGCCGATTTGTCTGGGAGGTAGCGAAAAATATGGGCTACCTGGCAAAGTTGGCCTAACAGAGCCAAAAAACCGTGATAAAGTGATACCATGGCGAACGCCGAAAGGTGAGCGTCCGGCGATAAAGTTTCATATGAATCGCCTCCTTTGTCACAAGCCGCGGCCCGTAAAAGCGGCTCCGCATGACAGCGGCCCCGGTGCGATTCCGGTTGGGCGAATCTCTCCCGCACCCGGGCAGGACCGGCGACGGAAGCAACGCTTTTCTCTTCTCCCTATATTCTGTATCAATACACGATAATGTCCTGCCGGCTGCGGCGGGGCATTGTTGTACTAAGGGTGGGTACACCATGCGTTTTACTGACGATCAACAAAAAACCGGCCAGTGGATTCGTACGCTGTCCGCCCAAAGCTATCGAGGGTGGAAGGCGTTTTACCACACAAAAGAATGGCGGGCCAAGAGGAAGGAGATCCTGGACAGAGATCACAGCCAGTGTCAGCGGTGCCGGGCCCGGGGCAGATATACAATGGCGGTCACCGTCCATCATATCAAGCACCTGAAGGACGCACCGGAGCTGGCCCTGTCGGACAGCAATCTGCAAAGCCTGTGCGAGGCCTGCCACAACGAGGTGCATCCCGAAAAGCAGTACACGCCGAACTCTTTTCGTAATGAAGAAAAATGGTAGCCCCCCGGTCAAAAAAACGAAAAGCGGACGGGCTATGGAGGACCGGCGTCAAGGATAGCTTAGCGAGCTTTTTCGCGCGTGAAAATACATCGGAGGGAGTGAACAGGCCATGGCAAAGATCAGCCTTGCGAAAATCAGCCGGACCCAGATCCACAAAGCCCTGGTGGAACAGCTCCGGGCCAAGGGTGCGGACGTTCCGTTCATGGTGGACCTGGTCCGGGACTACATGGAACTCTGGGGCCTCAAGGAGCGGCTGACGGAAGACATCAAGGAGAACGGATTGCGGGTGCAGTATATGACGGCCGGTGGCGGCCTGACAGAAAAGGATAATCCCAGCGTCAAACTGCTGCCGACGGTAAACCGACAAATGCTGTCCATCCTCAGTCAGCTGGATATCTCCACGGACAATATCAACAAGGACGGTGCTGATTTTGATGAGTTATGAACCGAACATAGACGAGTGGATCTACCTCATCAAGGGGAATCACATCGAGCACTGCAAGGAACAGGAGCTGCTGCTGGACAACAACATCATCCCGGTCTTAGAGCGGAAAGACGTCTTCGTTGATGCGGACAGGATTGCAAGAGGCCTAAGCCTGCAAAAATATTTCCCCTATGAGCTTCTTCCATGGGAGAAATTTCAGTTCGCGATCATCGCAGGCGTCTTTTTGCAGACCCCCGGCCAGGAGGACGACATCTTCTTCCATGTGATCCGGGACATCATCGGACGAGGCGCCGGGAAGAACGGCTTCATTGATTTCCTGGCGTTCTATTTCATCTCTCCCCTGCACGGGGTCCGGGGGTATAACGTGGATCTGATCGCCAACGGCGAGGATCAGGCTGCCACGTCTATCAGGGACGTGTATGACATCCTGGACGATCCGGTCAATCCGAGGTTTGCCCGGGCCCTGGCCTCCAACTATAAGTGGACCGCAGAAAAGATCATCGGGAAGAAGATGCACGCCGAGTTCCGGCTGAACACCACCAGCACCAAAAACAAAGACTCCAAACGGACCGGCTGCATCATCTACGACGAGAAGCATCAGTACACGGATACCACCAACATGAACACGCTGAAATCCGGCCTTGGCAAAATGAAATGGTGGCGAGAGATCACCATCACAACTGACGGCCATATCCGGGACGGTGTTCTGGACGATGAGAAAGCCCAGAATGAAGAGATCCTGCGGGAGTATAACCCTCTCAACCGGACCTTCGTCAACTGGTTCCGCATCGAGGATGAGAGCGAATGGGACCAGGTAGACAAGCTGGTGAAGGCGAATCCCTCCCTGGCATATCCGTCCTTCCATTCTCTTCGGACCACCATCGAGCAGGAGATCATGAACATGAAGGCCACGCCGGAATATTATCCGGAATTTCTGGCCAAGCGCTGCAACTATCCGGTGAGCGATCCTCAGAAGGCGGTGGCCGAGTGGGAGGACATTGTGGCCTGCTGCCGGGGTCCCGCCTTTGCGATCAAACCCGGAATGACCTGCGTCGGCGGCGTGGACTACACCAAGACCAATGACTTTGTCGGATGCATCCTCCTGTTTCGCAAGGGTGAGGAGTACGGAATCCTCCACCACTCGTTTATCTGCCGGCGGAGCAAGGATCTGCCAAACATCCACGCCCCCATCGAGAAATGGGCGGAACAGGGGATCTGTGAGATCGTGGAGGATGTGGAGATCCCGCCAGATTTGGTTGCCAACTGGTTCGCCGATATGGGACGGCGGTACAACATCGCCATGATCGGCATCGATAACTACCGGGTCTCCCTGCTCAACGCCGCCTTTCGGAAGGTAGGCCTCGACGCCTTCGACAAGAAGGAAAAACGGATCTGGCTGGTTCGTCCTTCGGACATTATCAAGGCCAGTCCCATTATCAACAGTCTGTTCGTCAACCAGAAGCTGGCGGGCTTTGACCGTATGATGTGCTGGTACACAAATAACACCAAGACCATCAACAACAACGGGAATATCACATACGGGAAAATCGAGCCGAAACTGAGAAAGACAGACGGTTTCATGGCGTTTGTCCACGCGGTGTGCTGCGCGGACTATCTGCCGGAGGTGACCGAACTGCCGGACATTCAGATCGGCGCGTTTACGTTTTAGGAGGTGATGCAATTTGTCTGTGTGGAGTGACTTCTGGCGGTACATCCAGGGCAAGCTGCTGGGAGGCAACAGCTACGAAGTCCGATCCGAAGACATCAAGGATTTCATCGACCGGGAGAAATGGAACCGCCTGGCCATTTACGACCTGGCTCTGCACTCAGGGATCAATATCATTGCGTATGCGTTGAGCAAGTGCGAGTTCCGGACCTTCCTGAACAAAAAAGAGGTCTGGGCCGGGGAGTATTATCTCTGGAACTACCAGCCGAACGCCAACGAGAACGCCAGCCAGTTCCTGCAGAAACTCGTCTGGACCCTGATCTACAAGAACGAGTGTCTGGTGGTGGAAACCGGCACCGGCGACCTGCTCATTGCGGACAGCTATACCCATAATCGCTATGCGGTGTATGAGGACACGTTTTCCAATGTGACGGTCTGCGCGGATGGCGGGACCCCCTTTACGTTCCGGAAAACCTTCCGGGCATCTGACGTTCTTTTCTTCCGCCTGTCCAACAAGAATATCGCCAGCCTGCTGGAACAGCTTAATCAGGAGTATACCGAGCTGATCCAGGCGGCGGTGCAGAAATTCTACAAGGGCGGCGGAGAACGCGGGATCCTGAACATTGACGGCAACGCCGTGTCCAAAAACTACGGCACCAAGGAGGACGGGACGCCCAGGACCTTCAACGACGTCTACAACGAGATGGTGAACAAACAGTTTGCCAACTATTTCAAGAGCCCCAACGCCGTCATGACTCTCTGGAGCGGGTTTGAGTACAATTC
Organism: uncultured Eubacteriales bacterium; assembly: GCA_902796875.1. Classification (GTDB taxonomy): domain Bacteria; phylum Bacillota; class Clostridia; order Peptostreptococcales; family Anaerovoracaceae; genus Lentihominibacter. The sequence goes on along the minus strand of CADBQT010000235.1, from coordinate 5,598 downwards.
CCGAAGTTCGGACGCCTCGAAGAAGTCCACCAGCGACGTCAAGGACATTACCGACTTGACGGATGAGATCTACGAGAAAGTGGCCTGTGCCCTTCAGATCCCGCCCGCTCTCCTGAAGGGGGACATTGCTGACGTCAGAGAGCTCACGAAGAATTTTCTGACCTTCAGCGTCGATCCGCTGGCCAAGATGATGGAGCGGGAGATCAACCGGAAGCGCAATGGCACGGAAGTCCTGCGCGGGAACTACATCGCGATCGACACTTCGACGGTACAGCACATTGAGCCCTTCGACGTGGCAGAGGCAGTGGACAAGCTGCGGGCGGCGTCGGTGCTCAACGTGGATGAGATCCGCAAGCGGATCGGTGAACCGGAGATCGGCCAGCCTTGGAGCCGGGAATACGTGATGACCAAAAACTACAGCGGGGTGGATCCCCCCGAGGAAGGAGGAACGGAATGAAATTCCGAAGGGAAGCCAAACAGCTGGAGGCCGGCGGCAAGGTCCATCAGCTGTTTTTCTACGACGACATTGCCGCGAAAGGCCAATTCAACTGGGAAACCTGGCAGTACGACGAGAGTGAGACCTCTGCCAAGTACATCCGGGACTGGCTGCAGGAGATCCCCGCCGGGGAGACCATCGAAGTCCACATCAACAGCCGAGGCGGCGAGGTAGGCGAAGGCACCGCCATCTATAACCTGCTCCGGCAGAAGGCCCAGGACGGGACCAGCATCATCGGTTATATTGATGGGTACGCCTACAGCATCGCTATGACCATTGCCATGGCCTGCAGCGAGATCCACATGGGACTGGGGACCACCATGTTCCTGCACCGCCCCTGGGCAACCGGCGCCGGCAATGCCGATGATTTCCGCAACCTGGCCAATGAACTGGACGCCCTGGCAGAGGCCAGTCTGAAGCTGTACAGCCACCGTGCCAAAAATGCCACGGAGGAGCAGATCCGGGAGATGATGGTGAAGGAAACAACGCTCACCCCGGAGGACTGCCTGCGTTACGGCTTTTGCGATGTGCTGGACACCTACGAGGCAGAGTCCCTGGAGACTGTCGATCAGAAAAAGCCTGCCGGCCCCGCCGTTGCACAGCTGGCCGAGATCAAGCTGATGCTCCAGAGCCTATCCGAACCCGCCCCCGCTCCCCCTCAGGAGCCCGAGTACGTATCGACCATTAAAGACACGCTCACCAGAGCGATGAAAGGAGAATGACCCAATGAAGAACAAGGACTTGATCATGCAAAAGAACGCAGAAATCATGCAGCGTATGTCTGACGCTCTCCAGAACAACGACGTGGAGGCCGCGACTTCCGCCCTTCAGGAGATGCAGACTTCCGTGATGGAGGGCATCGAGGCGGAGTTCGAGCAGTACAAGGACGTCTCCGATATGGCTGTCCTCCAGACCCGGGGGCTTCGCGCTCTGACCAGCGAAGAGACCGAGTGGTACCAGAAGTTTATCGGCGCCGTGAAGGACGGCTCCAAGCAGGCCATTACCGACCTGACCACCGCCATGCCCGTCACCATCATCGACCGGGTGATCGAGGATATGCGGAAGGAGCATCCTCTGCTGAACGCCATCAACATCCAGGACGCTGCCGGCGCGGTGAAGCTGGTGATGAACGCCGTCCAAATGGCCAGCAAGCTGGGCAGCTGGGGTGCTGTCGGCTCCGCCATCACCACGGAACTCAGCGGCCAGATCAAGAGTGTCGATGTCACCGCCGCGAAGTATACCGCTTACTTCATCATTCCCAAGGATTTCGTCAAGTTCAACTTCACCTTCGCCCCCGCCTGGGTGGATCAGTACATCCGCATCATCCTGTCCGAGTCCACCGCCTTCGGCCTGGAGCGGACGGTCCTGCTGGGCGACGGCGACAAACAGTTCGCTGGTATGACCATGGACATCTCCACCAAGTCCAACAACAAGTATTCCGCCAAGACGGCAGTGGCCATCACAAACTTCGACGAGGATTATACCAATGTGATCGCCACTCTGGCCAAGGACTCCAATGGCGATGACCGCACTGTCCCCGAAGTGCTGCTGGTGGTCAACCCCACCGACTACATCAAGAAGATCCGCCGGATCCAGAACACCGTGGTCTTTGGCACCGGCGTCTTCGACCTGATCAACAACAGCTATCCAACCCGGGTGGTCCAGTCCTCCATGCTTACCGAGGGGCAGGCCGTGGTCGGTATTGCCCGGAATTACTTCGCGGCCATCAACGGCGGCACCTCCGGTATCATCGAGTTTGATGATTCCGCCCAGTTCCTGGACGACAACCGTGTCTACACCACCCGTGTGTACGGCTATGGCCAGCCCATCGACAACACCAGCTTTGCAGTGCTGGACATCTCCGGCGTGGAGGCCCCCGCCCTGCCCGTCAAGGTCAAGGGCACGGTCAAGACCAAAGAGCAGGCGTGAGTTAAGGAGGCCGGGAGATGAGCGGTACCGTACTTGATATGGTGAAGGCAAATCTGCACATCACCTATGCCCTGGACACGGCAACCAAGGAGAGACTGGAAAACGAAATCAATGACGGGATCGCTCTGATCCAGAAATACTGTGACCCGGCCGCGACCTGCGAGCCGGGCACAGCCTTTTCCGGGCTTCTTTGCGAGTATGTGCTGCGGGCGGAGAGCGGCGCCGCCTCCACCTTCCTGTCTGATTTCGCCCAGGAGATCCGGGCAGGCCGGATCAGCAAAGAGGTGGAGGACTACGTGGAGGCGATGCAGTATGCTGCGAACTAAAGGCGAATACCTCACGTTTTCGGACGGCTGGGGAACGTCTTACGCTGTCCAGGACCGGAAGATCGGCGCGGCCAAACAGGACGTGATCCATTTCCGGGAGGCCACAGTGGGAGAGCGTCGTTTCTGGGATGCCTATATCGCCGGCACAGAGCTGGAAATGGCGATTTTGGTGCCTTATGAATCCGCCGTTGACCGGGGGGATCTTTTCGTGATCGCCGGCGACCAGTATGAGGTCGTCCAAAAGGACCGGAAGGATACAAAACCTGTTTCCTGGCTGCTGTCCCTGAAGAAGGCGGTGGTGCGTTATGCCGGAAATCACAGTTAACATTGATGGTGTACAGAGGGTGGCGAGGGCCGCTCTGGACGAATTCGCCCAGGCAACATTCGCGGACATCAGAGCTGCAACAGATGCCACAGCCAAAGAGGTCGTCAAACGCACCAAGGCGGCTTCCCCTTACCGCACCGGAGAATACCGGAAGGGATGGACATCTCGGGTCGAAGTGGACAACAGCCGAGATTATCAGCGAACCGTCTACAACAAAAGAAAGCCAGGCCTGACACATCTGCTCCAGCACGGGCACGGCGGCCCGCACCCTGCCCCTGCCCATCCGCATATCACCGGCGACGATGAAGTCCAGGAAATCTTTGTGAAGGCACTGACCGACGAAATGGGAAAGGAGTGAGACCGTATGGACAAAGCCGGCTTCCGGGCGTTGATGGACAGCACCGGGATCTACTACGACCAGGTCCATCCTGACTACATTGAGCGGTCGAAGGTGGAGGAACTGCCGCTCCCCTTCCTGGAGTTCGACTGGACGCCGATCCCGTTCTTTGCGGATGGAATCAATTATTTCACGATCCATAGAGTCGAGGTCCGACTATACACCGATGTGGAATCTGAGCTGACAGAGGCCCAGGTCTCAGCGGCACTGACAGGTGAGGACCTTTCTTTCAGAATCAAAAAGGAATATCTGCCGAACCTGAATATTTGGCAGACGACCTATACCATCGGAATCATTTAGAAAGGATGGAAGAAAATGACTAAGAACAAAATCCGTTACGGTCTGAAGAATGTACATTACGCCATCGCCACCATCGCGGCGGACAACACCGCCACTTACGGCGAACCCAAGCCCCTCCCCGGCGCCAGGAGTCTGGCCCTGGACCCTCAGGGAGAGAACAAGCCTTTTTACGCTGACAACGTCGAGTATTGGGTCGGCGTGTCCAACACTGGCTACAGTGGCGATCTGGAACTGGCCATGATCCCCGAGGATTTTGAAAAGGATGTCCTGGGCGCTCTTTCGGACGACAAGGGAGTCATGCTGGAGGACATCAGCGCCCAAGCGGTCCACTTCGCCCTGCTTTTCCAGGTGGAGGGGGATGTCAAGGCCACGCGCCACGTCCTCTATAACTGCACAGCCACCCGCCCCCAGACTGGCGGTCAGACCACCGAGGGGACCGTCGAGCCCCAGACCCAGACCACGACGATTTCCTCCTCCTCTATCCACATCGCGGGTCTGGACAAGGACATCTCCAAGGCCAAGACCACCGCGGAGACTGATGCGACGGTGTACAACGAGTGGTTCAGCAGCGTCTATCAGCCTGCGGCCCTGGCGGCAGCCGGCGGCCAGACGCCGTAAGGAGGGCCTGACTTATGTATGGCGTTGTAAAGATCGGGGACAAAGAGGTCCCCATGCTGGCCATGGCGTCGGTAGACGTTTACTATAAGCGGATCTTCGGCGAAGATCCCCTGAAAATGCAGATCAAGGAAGGATTTGACGGTGCGGATGCGGTCGAGCTCTTCCAGCGGATGGGATTTGTCATGGCCAAGTTCGCAGAGCCGAAGGTCCGCAAAGAGATGCTGAAGCTCACCGAAGACAACTATTTGGACTGGCTGGATGGCTTTGAACGCAGCGCCCTGATCGACGCCGTCGGTGACATCCGGAAGGTCTATGACGGCGAAAAGGTCACAACCTCTGAGCCAAAAAACCCGGAAGGGCAGTAGACCGCCCCTGGAATACTGCCCTGTTTACCCTCCGTGCGATCCAGGCCGGTCTGACCGTGGCCGACCTGGATCTTTTGGAATACGGGGAAGTGATCGACCTGCTCACCGAGCAGCACAACGACAACCAATCCTATCCCTACCTGGCCACCCAGGAGGATATGGACAGACTGTGAGGTGATCCCGTGGCAAGCAAACGGATCGCCGGCATCACCATTGAGATCGGCGGCGATACCACAAAACTGCAGAAGGCTCTGAAAGGTGTGGACGGGCAGCTGAGCACCACCCAGCGCAACCTGAAGGACATCAACAAGCTCCTGAAGCTGGACCCCGGCAACACGGAACTGCTGGTCCAGAAGCAGAAGAACCTGACCGGCGCCATCGACGCCACCAAGGACCGGCTGACCCAGCTGAAGGCCGTCAGCAAAGACTCTCTCTCGGATGAAGAGTGGGACGCCCTCCAGCGGGAGATCATCGACACGGAGCAGAAGCTGAAAAAGCTGGAGGATCAATACAAAGAGTTTGGGTCAGTGGGCGCGCAGCAACTGGCGGCAGTGGGGGAGAAGGTCAAGGACGTCGGGAACAAGATGTCCAGCGTGGGCGACGCCATGACCAAGGGCGTGACCCTCCCGATCGTAGGCCTTGGCGCTGCCTCCGTGGCAGCATGGCAAGAGGTCGATGCGGCGATGGATACCGTGGCCATCAAGACAGGGGCCACCGGGGACCAGCTGGCCGAGATGCAGGAGCAGGTCAAGCGGATCGCCGAGACCATCCCCACGGACTTCCAGACTGCCGGGGACGCCATCGGCGAGGTCAACACCCGCTTCGGCCTGACCGGAGATGCG